>JANXOJ010000449.1 GCA_025353625.1 Planctomycetota bacterium
CGCTCACGGTGGCCGACGAGGAAATCGAGGCCACCTACCTGCACCCCTTCTGAGTTGTCAACGGCGACGACTTGGCCAACCGGCCCGTTCGCGAGCACTTGCCGAAAGTGCCCGAAGGCGCGACAACTCCCGGCCGCTGGGTCGATGCCGGCGACATCCGGGACGGCGATGAGTTGCTGCTAAGAGACGGCCGGATTCTGCCGGTTCAGTCGGTCCGCTGTCAGCCCTACAAGGACAAGGTGTATAATTTCCACGTCCAGGATATCGAGTGCTACGCGGTTGGGCAAACGGGCGTACTGGTTCATAACACGAATGGCGAGTCGGTACAAAAGGCCGTTCAGTCCTTGCAGGAGCGAATTGCTGAGCACAAGCAGAAACTGGCAGATTACATCAACAACCCGGACGCATTTGACAATAAGGGATTTTTGAGGAATGCTCCGACACAGGAAATTCGTCAGAATATCATAGATGGTCGAATCCGGCACTTGGAAACTGAGCTAAAAGCGTTTGAAGATGGCGTTAAAAAACTTTTGGGTGGGGATTGAGCACAATGCAAATTACAACGGATGAATTACGTTTACTCCTTGCCAAAGTGCTTGATCATTTGGACGCATCTGGAAATCATGTATTGAATGTAGAGAAAGACTACTATTGGGCAATTCCATTTGCGCAGCAATATGACCCTTACAATGAGCCAACTAAGTTCACTCTTGGGCAGTTGTCGGACGACTTGGCGGAACTTAAGAGGATCGTAGACGGTCGGTCTTCCCCTATCGGGTACGCGCTGGTCTGGTTATCTACAATAATGCGTGCCATCGGTCAAGAAAGCGTGGGATGACCTACATGAATGGCCCAAAAAGATAACCACGAAGAACTAAACTGAACTTAGCGGCTTGTGCGACCGGAATGTAGTAGCCAGTACTTGATCTGACGGTGGTTATCCAAACTAAGCTATTGTCAGCAAGTTCAAGTCGAGCATTTTCTCTTTGGCTAGAGGTAATGCATCGAGGAATGTTTGCATTGGAGTTCTGCCAGCACGGTGCTCGCCAACGCGGATGCCAAAAACTTCTGGGGCGAATCGGCGGCCAGCAGCGAGGTCGATAAAACCAGCAACGAGCAGAGTCACTCGACCACCAAGTCTTCCACCGGCCACAAAACCTACGCCTCCACCTTTAACGTCGATGGCACGGAGACCGAGCCCGTCGTCGATAATACGACCACGGAAACCACCTCCACCAGCAGCGGTTCGATCGTTAAAAGCTCGACCGAGTGGAACGGCGCGTCGAACTATGCCGGAGAGTTGGGCTACTTCTATCTCGGTGCGTCTCCCGCTTCCTACGATACGCTGCATTGGACTTCGTCCAGGAACGACGACACCGAGACTTCGACCGGGAAAACGGTCACCACCCATACCAATAGCGGCACGAATACCAACACGTCCTACTTTCAGAGGGAAAGATTTCTGGAACACTAATAATCGCCGGTTGACGCAAATGTGCGGATGAGGGATTGAGTCCGATGCGGGCTGCTTTGGAATAATGACTTGCGCTCGCTTCGGGCGGAGGAACCTCTTTTTTACCGAGAGCCGTACAGTACCCTTGGGAGTTCGGGGAAAGGCATTCCCATCGTCTTCGTTTTCTGCTAGAATCTGGCACTCAAAACAGATTTCAAGTCCAGATACCCCAGCATCCCATGCCTCCTCAGTTCATCTTTGAAATGCACGATGTCGCCAAGCGTTATGGCGAGCGGGTCGTGCTCAACAATATCAACCTGTCGTTTTTCTTTGGCGCAAAGATCGGCATCGTCGGCGAAAACGGGTCGGGCAAATCGACCCTGCTGAAAATCATGGCTGGGCTCGATACCGATATCGACGGCACGGCGGCCTTGGCAAAGAATATGCGCGTGCGATACATCGCCCAGGAGCCGGAGCTCGATCTCGATAAGTCCGTTCGCGAAAACCTGCGACTCGCGATGAAGACGGTCCACGATCTCGTCGAGCGGTTTAACGCGATCACCCTGGAAATGGCCGAACCCAAGGACGACGATGCACTCGATAAGCTCATGGAAGAGATGGGCCGCCTGCAAGAACAGATCGACGCCTGCGACGGCTGGGAACTCGACCGCCTGATGGATATCGCTTCCGATGCCCTCGTGCTTCCGCCCGACGACACGCCGGTGCGGCAGCTTTCCGGCGGTGAACGGCGGCGGGTGGCCTTGTGCATGGCCTTGCTCGAAAAGCCCGATCTGCTCTTGCTCGACGAACCGACGAATCACCTCGATGCCGAGACGGTGCAATGGCTCGAACAAACGCTGCGCGATTATCCGGGCACCGTCATCATCGTTACGCACGATCGCTACTTCCTCGACAACATCACGAAATGGATATTGGAATTGGAAAACGGTCGCGGGCTACCCTTTGAAGGCAACTACTCATCGTGGCTGCAACAGAAGGCCGAATTGCTGCGCCTCTCCGAAAAGAAAGAATCGCAGCGACAAAAGATTCTGGAACGCGAGTTGGACTGGATTCGCAATTCGCACGAGGGACGCAAGCAGAAGAACCTAGCCCGAATCAAGTCGTACGAACAGTTGGCCTCGCAGCAGGTCGATGACGTCAAGAGCGAGGCCATCATCCAGATTGCTCCGGGGCCGCGTCTGGGCGATAAGGTGCTGACATTCAAGGACGTGTCGAAGGCTTACACGCTCGACGGCGAAAAGCTCAATCTGATGGAGAAATGCTCGTTCGATATCCCGCGCGGCGGCATCGTCGGCGTGATCGGCCCCAACGGCACCGGCAAGACGACCCTCTTCCGCATGGTGGTCGGCCAAGAAACGCCCGACTCCGGCAAGATCGAGCTCGGCCCCAGCGTGCAGCTTTCTTACGTGGACCAGCATCGCGACGCCCTGGACAACCAACGCAGCGTGTTCGAGGAAATCACCGACGGCAAGGACAATATCGAACTTGGCAACATCACCATGAACTCGCGGGTTTACTTGGCGCGATTCAACTTTCGCGGCCCTTCGCAACAGAAGAAGGTAGGCGATTGTTCGGGCGGAGAGCGCAATCGCATCCACTTGGCCAAAATGCTGCGTCGCGGCGGCAACCTCGTGCTGCTCGACGAGCCGACAAACGATCTCGACGTGAACACCATGCGGGTGCTCGAACAGGCATTGCTGGAGTTCCCCGGCTGCGCGATGGTCATCAGCCACGATCGCTTCTTCCTCGATCGAATTTGCACGCATTTGCTCATCATGGAAGGCAATGGAAAGACGAGCTGGTTTGAAGGAAACTTCTCCGCATACGAAAGAATGGTGATGGCCGAAACGCCCGATCGGCTCGTACACCGCCGAAGCAAGTATCAGAAGTTGGCGTTAAGGTAACGAAGGTGAAGTAGGTTCCTTTTGCCGAAAGAAACCCTCGTGCCAATGCCAACGCACAAGAGCCTTTTGGAGTGTGGAGGCTTGCCACCGCACTCCAAAATTACGTCCCGGCAGGACGGAGCTACTTATCCTCTCTCAGTGCTTTCAAAATCGGCGTCCTCATCATGCTGTTCGTCGCGAGGAGACTCGCGAGAATCCCCGCGACAAAAACCAGCATGAAGATACCGGCCAGCGACGCAATCGGCAGTGTCGTGCCGTGCCCGACGATGTGCGGCAACACGGCAACCACGGCAGCGAGAAGGCCGACGCCCAGCCCAAGGATAAGCAGCAGAAGACTCTCCAAGACGATCGTCGCAGCCAAAGAACGAGCCGAGAAGCCGGTCGCGCGGAGCAGGGCCAGTTCGCCGCGCCGTTCGAGGACATTCCGCCACTGAACGACGGCCAGACCGATCATGCCGAGTAATAAACCCAGCCCGCCAAGGCTTTGAAAGGCTGCCAGATAGGTATTCTGCACGCCCGCGAGCACGGCCAATCGGTCGGCGGTCGTTTCGGCCGTGAAGCCGTAGTCGCCGAGCGTTCGCTGCAATGCCTGCTGGACTTCGATCACCTTGCCGGGCGGAGTCTCGATGAGAAAGTAGCAATATCCGGCTGCCGTGGGATCGTACCGAATCAGGTCATTCTCTCCCACCAACAAATCACCTTGAAAGAGACTGTCCTGCAACAGGCCAGCCACTTGCAGCGAAAGAACGGAACCGCGCGCGTCGTTGATCGTATAGGATTCGCCGCATCCCTTCCATAGATTGAGTGCGTAATTCGCGGTGGTCTGATCGAGAACCATCGGCGTCGGTGGTCCGGTGTCGTGTAGGGATCGGCCGAGCACCTGCCACGGATTCGACCTATCAGACGGCGCTTCGGCCCAGCCGAATCCGCCGCGTTCGATAAAGCTGGCCGGAACTCCCAGCAGCCTCGGTTGATGCGGTTGATAGAGGTTGAGGCAGCTCGCATCGTCGCCCGGTTTCATGCGGAACGCATAAAACTTGCACGCGGCGAGGATCGGCTCGTCGTCGTTCGCCACGCCCAATTCGGCCCGGCCTTCTGGTGTATTGAGATCGTGATAGATCGGATGATCGGTCTGCCCGACGAGCGAAAAGCCGCCACTGCCGCTAGTCTTATCGTTGGCCGTATGAGTAGGATCGACGCGAAACGCACTCACCGATGCGATCGAGAAGCAAGCCGAAGCCGTCAGGCCGATGGCAAGTGCGCTGCGGCCTGGATTGCGTGCGGCGTTGCGCAGTGCAAGCCGCAATAGGTTGCCGCGTCCCAACGATACGGCTGCTCCCGTTGCACCGGCTCGCAGTCGCAGATAGACGAGCGTTAGCAGGGATATTAGCGAAATCGCCCCGGCGGAAAAAAAAGCCCCAAGACGAGCATCTTCACTTAGCGGCAGGCAAAGCAGAACGATTGCAGGTGCAATGGCGAGGAGGAGGAGGAAAGAATGAAGGATCAAGGACGATCGATGAACTTGGTACTTAGCACTCGGTACGGAGGACGCCGTTGCTCCGGCAAGAAGCGTGCGCGGTGCCAGACGGGCGATGCGACGGACTGAAAACCAGATGGCGATCATTGCCGTGAGCAAGCCGCTAATAAAGCCCGCGGCAGGGCTGATTGCCGTAACGTGCAATGTTAGAAAGGGCGTCCCAATGGCCGGCAGCCACCAGGTCCGCAGACCCAAAAGCATGAGGGCTGCGTAGCCAACGCCGGCGGTGGCACCTACCATGCTTCCCGTCAAGGCAACGACAAATCCTTCACACAGCAATATCCGCGCGACTTGCCGCCGCCGAAAGCCAAGGGCAAGCAATAGCCCCAGTTGCTTCGCACGCCGTTCGACGCCGAGCCGAAAGAGCAGTACGACCAGCATCGCTGCCGCGGCAATCACAAAAATACTGAAGGCTAGAAATAGACCGCCGAAGGGCGTCGTGCCTTCCGACGCGCTAAGCACCTGCTGCCGAATCGGCTGGAACGCGAAGCCCTGCTCGGTCGGATCGAGTTCCAGCCGACTGCGAAATGAGTCGGCAGTCATCCCTTCCGCCGGGCAGACTCGCAACGAAGTCGTTTGACCGAAGCGGCTTGCCCAAAGCATTCTTCCGGCTGCGAGCGAAACGAACGCTTTGGGTGTGGCGCGATATTGCTTCCAATACCGGTCATCGTCAGGATGGACACGGCGAGCATCGAACGGAAACGGCGGATCCCAATCTTGGATCGACTGCTTATCGGTCAGGCCGCGCACGGTCGGCGTGAACTGGGCGTCGGCGGCCGCGCCGGAAAGCTGCACTACTGCTGCGAGACGAAACTCGGCCGTTCGCTCATGAACCTTGCCGTGGATACTCTCCGGCTCAAAAAACTTCAAGACAATGGTATCGCCCAGGCGTGCCTTCAGCCGGTCGGCGGCCCAGGCGTTCAAGGCGATTTCGTTCTGGGCAAGCTTCGCGACCGGCTTACCTTCCATCGAAAGAAACGGCCCCAGCGGCGGTTCTGCGACGAAATCGAGTGCCGCAATCGTCGAGTAAGGAATCTCGCGCTTGCCGCATGCGATGGTATTGGCCAGATAGGTCAGCGTCGGCTGTACGGCCAAGTCGCCCAGGTTGGCAAGAATTGCCCGTTCCATGGCCGGTGCAAAGATCATCTGCTCGCTGCCGACATTCAAATAGCCGAGCGACGATGCTTCAACATGAATTCCGTAGTCGGCCAATTGCGGATGCCATTCGGCTTGGGCTTTGGCACCATTTGCTCGAAAGATGGCATTTGCTCGTCCCGGCTCTTCGAGCTGTTGTTGCAGTGCCGCGAGCGACATATAGGCATTTCGCGGGGCACGTTGACTTGGTCTTAGACTGAATCGCCCCAGTCCTTGGGCCGCAAGGATGTCCGACACCTTAAGACGAACGCTGCCTACCGTATCGCGCTTTTGGCCCAACGCGCTTTCCGCCGGGATGGCCGCGGATCGCGGCAGGCGAACGATCACGGCATCGCCAACTTGTACGCCGAGCAGTTTTGCCAACGGCTCATTGAGCACGATTTCGGCAGCTTTCGGCGGCTGAACGGCTTTGCGGTTGCCGAGTTGCCAGAAGCGTTCATCGCAACCGATCAAGTTGACCTGGTTCGCGAAGACCGGCGGCCGCTCGTCGGCTTTTTCCGTCCTGACGCGAAGCAAGATTGCCGGCGACTCGCCTTCCACGGCAAGTTGTTCGCGAAAGAGACGGGGAGTCACAAGCACGTCGTCGATTCGGCCAAGCCCACCTAAAGCAAGGTCGCGCAGGCTGCCTTGCATCGAGTCGCCCACCAAAAGCGCACCGGTAAGCACCGCCGTTCCCACGGCCGCGCCGCAGGCGACCGCAAGGTTCATCTTCCAAAAGTACCGTGCCGAGCGGAGGCTGAGACGAAATGGCGACATGTGGCTCATCGTAGCCCTGCCAGTTGACGCAATACTCCGGCATCCAGTTCGTAGCGGCATTGCATAGTCTCGGCGAGTCGCTGACTGTGCGTTACAACGATCAGGATCATCGGCTCTTGCTGTTGCAGTTCCAAAAGCAGTTGCCCAACTCGATCGGCCGTCGTGCGATCGAGATTTCCCGTCGGTTCATCGGCCAGAAGAAGCCCAGGGCCATTGATCATCGCACGCGCCAGTGCCGTTCGTTGCCTTTCGCCGCCGGAAAGCTCGGCCGGGCGATGCTCGCGGCGTTCGCTCAAACCGACCCGTTCGAGCAGCATCTCGGCGCGTTGGAAGGTCTCGACGGAAATCGGCCCCAGCGGAACGGCCGGCAGGAGAACATTTTCCAAGACGGAACATTGCGGCAAGAGGTAATGATCCTGAAACACGAAGCCGATGCGGCGACTGCGAAAGGCAGCCAACTCCGGTTCGCTAAGTCCTTGTACGTCGATATCGTTTATGAGAACGCGGCCCGACGTCGGTTGATCGAGCGTGCCGATAATGCTCAGGAGCGTACTCTTGCCGGAACCGCTCGGCCCGACAATTGCCAGATTCTGGCCCGCTTCCAACGCCAACGAAACTCCGCGAAGCACTTCCAGCGGCTGCGATCGCGTAGCATAGTGCTTCGAAACGTTGTCCACTTGAAGTTTCGACATAGATGAATCACCGCTTCCCTGAGCAGAGCTTTTGATACAACGAGATCGTTTCGCGAGCTTCGCGCGGCGACGAAAAGCAGTCGTGTACTGCAACGCGCCCGCGACGACCACATTCGGCGGCGAAGGCGTCGTCGGTCAACATGCGGCCAAGTGTCGCCGACAAGGCCGTCACGCTATTCGGCTCATGGAGCAGTCCACCACCGGTCGCGGCAACTAGTTCCGAAAACGCCCCATGATTCGGCAACACGACCGGCACGCCATTGGCCAGGGCCTCCAACACCGGCAGCCCCTTGCTTTCGCGAACTACGGTTGGAATGCAAAGCAGATCGAGCGACTGCATGAAATCGATTTTGCCTGGCCGGTCCAATTCACCGACGTATTCAAAATCATCTTTAAGCTGCGAAGCGTTGACGCGCTTAAGAATGTCGTCCAGGTAGGTTTGATCCTGCCGATCGATGTAGCCCGCCACGCGAAGGCGGAACGCCGGAAACTTCCCCGACTTTTGCACCGCCAACAGGGCATCGACGAGCAAATGCAGACCTTTGTCGGGACAAATACGACTGAAAAATCCCACGGTCTTCGGCCGCAATGAAAACGGCACCTCGGACCCGTCGAGCCGACGATCTTGGCGATTGCCGTGTCCCTCCAAATTAAGGCCGGGGCGAATGAACTCGATCCGTTCGGGCGGAAGATCGAGATAGCCGGCCATGAACTCGGCATAGTAACCGCTCATGGCAATCAGCGCGTCGAGGTCTTTGGCACGCTGGCGGAGTTCCGCTCGGGCTTGGCTGCGATAGGGCTCCGGCAATTTGTCCAAAAAAGTGTCTTCGCCGGAAAGCGTTGCCACAACCGGCACGTTGAGCCGTTCGCGGAGCGGTCGCGCAAGCCCGGCCAGCATGACGTTCGACAAGTGAATCACGTCGGGCCGGCTCTCCGTTTCAAGCCACGCAATGAGCTGATCCACTTCGGCCTTGAGCGGCCCATCGTCGCCTCGGAACATGGCAAGCGCGAGGCGGCCAAGTTGCTCGGGCCGCGTTTTCGTGCCGCGACCGGCCGCCCAGGCGACCAGCGATGGCCGATCGAGCAGTCGCCGCACGAAACTCGGCACCCACCGCCACAGCGGCAGGCTTTCCCGCAGATAGACGTTGATGCCGCCCATCGAGAGCCGGTCGATGCTGATGTTCTCCTCATCGGTTCGCACCGGCGTGTAGAGCGGTGCCACGATTACATCCACGCCTTCCTTCCGAAGGCCGGCCGCCAGCGTATTGCCGTGCATGCAACTCCCGCAATACATCGGACCCGCGCCGGATATCAGATGAATGACCTTCATGCCCGCAATCATTCCCACCGCACTTTTGCCGCATCGAGATAGGCCGCATACGCCGACTCCAAGTCGGCAACGCCGACCGTGCCGGAATGGATCCAAACGCGGTATTGCAACTGAATCGGCTTGCCGGGCTCAAACGTCTTATCCTTGACGCCGGGCCAGCCAACGCACAAGGGGCCGTAATGCCGCGTCAACCAAGTCGGTGGATAGTCCGGATGATCGCGGGGAACAAAAATGGCGGCACCGCTTGCACCTTCTTGTCCGGCAAACTTCGCCGAGAGATCGGCCCACGGCAGCCGCGTTTCGGGCAGGTCTTCCTTGGATGTTCCGGCAGGAACGGTGATCGTCGAGTCGGTCGGCTTGGCAATCGCAAAACGTATCGTCAGGCCGCCGTAGCTCTTGCCTTCCGCGCCGCGTAGCGCGATCGGCCGATCGGTCGGAATCCATGTGAAATCGAGATTGATGATCCGCTCCGTTTTCGTTGCCTTGGCAACCTGAATCCAAACGCGCTCGATCATCACCTTGCGGTCGCCGATGAACCAACCGTTCTCCACGCCCAACACGGCCGCTGCTGGGCCAGACTCGCGTGCCAGCCAGCGGACAAACTTTTGCGAGATATCTTTATACATCCACAGGTCGTGCTGCTCCCCGCCGACTTCCACATGGGGCCACGCCCAGAAGATGCCGTGGTGATGGTAATGATCTTTGGGGAAATCGTCGGTCAATACCTCGCCATTCACGCCCCACAGCGGATGTATGTAGCATCCCCGACTGCGACGGTTGTCCTTCGACGGAACTTTCTCGCCGGTAATCGTGCCGTGATTGTAAACGAGGACCGGCAGCTTGCCCTCGGAAATCTTGAGCGACTGCGGGCCGGTCTCCGTAAGGTCAAAAGCTTCGCGAGTTTTGTCGGCGGCCGGCGACTCCTCGATCCGGAAACGACGCGTCTTGCCGGTCGTCCCCCCAGGCGGGATATCGGCGACGAAGCGGCCAGCCGTGGGGGCCGGCGTTCCATCGGCAGCTATTCCGGGCACAAGCTGGACGGCAACTACAATCTTCGCATTATCGACCTCCACCAGCCTCCACTCGGAATCCTTTGGGACGATCGCAGGTCGTTCCGTTGTTACGTGCAGCAACGCCCTTGAGCTAGGCACGGTCAAAATTCGCGGGGAATCGGCATTGCCCCACTGCGGCGACAGGAAAAACCCCTGCGCCAAAGCGATCAGGCCGAGAATGGTACGGGTTAAAGAAATTTGAGGTTTCATAGAGACAATTGTAATCGCAAAGGAGGGCGAGCGAAACCACCGTAGGTTCCTACTGCGGGCTAACCGCAACCCATCTCTGGCATTTCTGCCAGCAGTAGGTTAAGATTATTTACCTATTCTACCATTCGTTGGAGAGATTCTGCTATGAGCGGTCTATCGCGTCGTGAAGTCTTGAAGCGTGCAGCCCTTTTCACCGGCACTGCGTTTGCCGCCCCGGTGCTCGTTCCGTCGTCGGTCTTGGGCAAGACTGCCCCGAGCAACCGGTTGAATCTGGCCGTCATCGGGCTGGGTGCCCAAGGAAAGATCAATCTCGATGCCGTCAAGGACCAGAACCTCGTTGCGCTCGTTGACGTTGACGACGTTCGCGCCGGCAATGCCTTCGAGCGATTTCCCAAGGCCAAGAAGTTCGCCGACTTTCGCAAGATGTTGGATGCCGTCGAAAAGAAGATCGACGGCGTCGTCATCGCCACGCCCGACCACACGCATTTTCACGCGGCGTGGTGGTCGATGCAGCGCGGCAAGCACATCTATCTCGAGAAGCCGATGGCCCATAACGTTTGGCAGATTCGTGAACTAACCAAGCTGGCCGCCGAAAAGAAACTAGCCACGCAGCTCGGTGCCCAACGTCACGTTTTGGAAGGTCTGCGTCGCGGCGTGGAGATCGTCAAGGCCGGCACGCTGGGAACCATCACCGAGGTCTACTCCTGGTTAGGCGGCGACCGCGGGATGCACGATTTTCCAACCGGCAATGAGCAGGTTCCATCGACGTTGGATTGGGATTTATGGCTCGGGCCGGCCCCGCAACAAGCTTATAGCGCGGGCTATGTGCCGTACAATTGGCGGTTCTGGTGGGATTTTGGCACCGGCGACGCCGGCAATTGGGGCTGCCATATCCTCGACATTCCCTACTGGGCTTTGGATCTGAAGTATCCGACGAAGGCCGAAGCCTCCGGTCCTCCGGTCGATAAGCGGCGGACGCCCAAGTCGATGGGCGTGCGATTTGAATTCCCGGCAACCGAGAAGCGGCCGAGCGTCGCCGTGCATTGGCACCAAGGCGTGCCGCAAAAAGTTGCCGATTTGGCCAAAGAATTGAAAATCAAGATCGGCGGCTTCAATAATCTGTTCATCGGGACCGAGGGCAAACTGTTTTGCGGTTTTGGCAAGGAATATCATTTGTCGCCGGATAAGAAATTTGCCGACTTCAAGCTGCCCGCCCCCACATTTCCAAAATCGCCCGGCTTCCATAAGGAATGGTTCCAGGCTTGCATGGGTGGCGAACCGGCGACTTGTAATTTCAACTATACCGGCCCGATGGCGGAAACGGTCATCTTGGCCAATGTGGCCTATCGAGCCGGCGGCGGGTTTGAATGGGACGCTGCCGCATTGAAGCCCAAGAATAATCCAGCTGCGGAGGCACTCATTCGCGAGCCGTTCCGCAAGGGCTGGGAGATTTGACGCATTGCACATTCGGTAGTATCGAAGGCATGCCGAGACTTCCTACCTTGGTCTTGTGGGGCGTGCGGACCACAAGGTGAAAATGGTTG
>JANXOJ010000456.1 GCA_025353625.1 Planctomycetota bacterium
AACAAACCGCACAATTATTGAACAAGCGGTCGGGCAACTAAACTGTTACTGCCGACAAAGGAGAATTACTTGGACTTATCCCCTTTGTTCGCCGGTCGAGGCCAAACCATTAACCACAACTGACCAGGATTTGGAGAACCAGAATGAGCCGCCTGATCACCCGAGTTGTAATACTTTTGCTACCCCTTGGCTGCGGTGCTTCCAGCCTTTCCGCCGACGATAAGGCGGCAGAAAAGCCGACCACGGCCGCAGGCCAACTGAGCGCGCTGTTGAAGGTCGCGGCACCGATCGTGAATCCTTGGCCCCAAGTGGACGATCCCTTGAAATCGGATGAGCAGCACCCGGATCGGACGTCGTTCGTCGTGCCAGCGGGCCTTCGCGATCTCGTTAAGGGCGAAGGCATCGTTGAGGGGTGGAGTTCGATTACTTGTAGTTTCCATACACAAAAAGCCCGCCCATCGTGGGAGTGGTGTTCGCAGTTCGAGTTCAAGGGGGCGCGAGACAACGCCGAGGCGATCGCAGTTCAGAAGCGATTGCTCGAGCACGCCAAGCGTGCGGGTTTTACGGAGTCAAAACGGCCGGAGGATCTGTCGACCCTCACGCGGGACTTCCAGGGGAATGACAAGATGACCGTCTTTCGACGCGCAACGGACAAAATCGAAGAGATTGTCGCTTGGACGCCCATGGCACCGCTTGTAGGAGGCCGTCCTCCCACTGAAAATGGAACGATGGAATTCAGTTGGGCGGTCCGCTCTCTGTCGCCTGCTCCGCCGCCGACCTACGCGGACTTGGTTCGCGCGCTATCCTGCATGGAGGTTCGGCACGACGGCGAGTTCCCCATTCCCAATTGGCTGGTTCAGATGCTTCGGCCGCAGCAAGTCACCGAGGCACTCGTCGCTGGCCGTGGAACGAATGACTACTGCCTCATACTTTCCTTAGTTGCCAATCCCAAGAAGGAGAAGGATTTGCTGGCGTTGGAAGGGACGCTTAGCGAACGGCTTTGCACCGAGAAATTTAAAAGAAGCTCCTTTCCTCCCGGCAAGGGCGATTTGTACTTCCGTAAAGGCGACGATTTACGGAACGAGTCCTGCGATGTTTACGTGCTGCATTCTAAGGAGGGGCTGGAGATCATGCTTGGCCTTAATTTTGCGCGGAAGGCCGACGACCAGTGAGCGGACGCGTTGATTCGAGAAGAAGGGATTGAACGTCGTCGCCTTAAAGATGATGCGCGTTACGCCAGAAATGGCCAAGTGCCACTATGTAGAGCACACGGCCAAAGGATGGTATCCATGCCTCGGACAGTCTCGATCGAGGTATCCGTAGGCTTAACGTTTCATGGTTTTGCCTCAAGGCGTGATACACTAAACTCGTGGACGTGTTGAATTCTCTCCGGGAGCTTGTTGATGCAACTCCAATGAGAACCAGCATGTCCGCCTTTCTCAACCCTCCGCGCGTTCTTGAGCCGGTTGAACCTAAAATAAACCGCGATGTAGCGTATATCTCAGCAGAACTGCAAAGTCCGTTGGAGTCCCGGCTTTAGCCGGCTAGTGCTTCGTCAACGCTTAGATTTAGGATTATGGTCAAAACAAGCCTGAAGCGCAAGCGAAGGGTTTTCCCGGCGATTTCCTTCGCTTGCGCTTCAGGCTTGTATGGTCGCAACCTCAATTCATTGCTTTGACAAAACACTGGTAGCACAATTTCGCCGCCTGAAGGCGGAACTCCAACAGCAAGCCGGCAACTTTGCAGTTGCCCCTGGCCCTTCCTCCTGCTCGCTTCGTGGTATACTAATCTTACTCAAAACACGAACCGAGCCCCTCCTTTTCAAAAACGATGGGGGGAACTGCAAGGTTGTTCGTAGTCCAGGCCCTAAGCGGGTTCGGCGTTGAATTTCCGCCTAAAGGGGGAGCTACTGACGATCGCCAAGCAGCTTTGCAGTTCTCTACAGGGAGATGGCGGCACCAGGGTGATAAATCGGCTTTTCCGCGTTAAACTGGGTAGTTTGCAGCGGAAGTCCGCTAATGTCCGCTTGAAGAGGAACCGTGAGTGCAGCGCATGCTCGACCCCGCAATTGCCCAACTTCTGAAAGACGACCGCCGCTATCCGCTGGAAGCGTATATTTTCGTTTTCGAGGCACTGCATTATGCGCAACATTCGCTCGGCCTGGGGACAGAATGCCCCAGCGAACCGGTCGTGGCATTGGCGGATGACGAAGAACCAGGTCCGCAGCGGCACGTCACCGGACAGCAGCTTTGCGAAGCCATCCGTCAATTCGCCCTGGAGCAATACGGCTACATGACCAAGCTCGTACTGGGGAATTGGGGCCTGCAAACGACGGGCGATTTCGGTGAGATCGTCTTCAACCTGATACGCATTGGGCGGATGCGCAAGACGCCCCACGACCGCCGCGAAGACTTTGAAAATGTCTTCGATTTCGACGCGGCTTTCCGCCAAGAATTCCGCATTATGATGCCGGAGCCCGATTGATGCCATCGCCGACGAACGGAGTCAGTGCGGGTAAGGAAAGGCCTCCTCTAAAAGAAGGCCCCGTTGCGTCATCGCGCTGGCGGCTGCCGAGGGCAGGTGGACACCGCGCATCGCCGCCGGGTCGCCTTGCATGGTGGCTGTTGGCCACGGCGATATTGCTGGAAGCCGCCTGGATGATCGGCCTAGCGGTCATGGCGATCCGTCGCGGGTAGACGAGGTACTCCTCTACTTTTTCTTTGAAGTCTTCGGCTCTGCAAGCTCCTTCTTCTCTTCGTCGGACGTCGTCGTGCCATCGGCCGTCGGCTTGGCATCGTCGGACTTCGTATTGGACTTCTGCTCATCTTTTTTATCGTCGACCGGCAGGTTCTCGCGCCACGGCTTTTCCGCCTTGTAGCTATCGACTTCCTTCTTTAATTCAGCGGCATGGTCCTTGGTGGCAAGCTCGACGGCTTTGGCGGCCCACTTGTCGGCCGATTCAAAATCGCCCGACTCGGCGAACGCGGCCGCGAGCGTGCTGAGGATGTAGTCGGCCTTGTATTCGGTCTGGCGGCAGGCATCGGTGGCCAAGGCGACGGCTCGCTTACCATCGCGAAGCTTGTCTTCAGGTGCGGTTGCCAGAACCCAGGCGAAGTTATTCAGCACGCCGACATCGTGCGGCTTCAGACTGACGGCTCGCTCATAGTCGGCGACCGCCTCGGTCCTGCGGCCTAAGTTTAGCAGGGCATCGCCGCGACCGTGCAGGGCTTCCACATCGTCGGGG
>JANXOJ010000457.1 GCA_025353625.1 Planctomycetota bacterium
AACAAACCGCACAATTATTGAACAAGCGGTCGGGCAACTAAACTGTTACTGCCGACAAAGGAGAATTACTTGGACTTATCCCCTTTGTTCGCCGGTCGAGGCCAAACCATTAACCACAACTGACCAGGATTTGGAGAACCAATTTTGCGCCGAATGCTTCAAGTGCGCCACGTTTTTTGCGGCCTGGCGGCGTATCATGATCGGCTGTGTCTGCGCCGGCGGGCTGCTGCTTCTTGCGCTTGAACTGTTTCTGGCGTTCGGTTTTGAGTTCAAGTTCGAGTTGTTCGATTCGCGTTTCTAGCAGCTTGATTTGTTCGTACTTCGCGGTGGCCTCAGCACGCAGCGCATCGATCTGCCGATGGAGCGAATCCATGAACTGGCTAGGCGCACCGGCAAGATGGACGAGCGTACCCAGAGACGCGCCGCCAATGTGCGGGCAGTGCCCGACCTTGGGACAACCCTACTCATGCTTGGGACAAAAACAGAAACTGCATCGGCGACCGATCCATGGCGGACAGGGAGATGCAGAGAGTCTACGCACTTATGAAGAATGGCGCGATATGGGTTGGATGCTAAACTGTTATCGGCCGAGAAAGGATAATTAATTGGACTTATCCCCTTTGTTTCCTCTTCTTCTTATGCCCGTCAGTCATCCCTTCCACCGACCATGCCCTCCGGCCGAACGACCCCGCTCAGCAGCGGCGGGGGCCACAGAGAGCTTGAAGTCCCAGAAACCAAGATGGCCCCCGCCGTCTGCTGCAGCGCCTGGTTCGGCGTCTGCGACGCGCCCAGCAGCTACTTAGCTTTGGGGTCGGTGACGATCTTCTTGAGGCCAGGGTGTTCCTTGTCGAGGAACGCCTCGGCCTGCTGGATCGCCGCCTCCGGGCCTCCCTCCTTGGCGATGATCGTGTGTGACGGCCCTTGAGCGATACCCTTGGCCCGCGCCCTGGACAGCGAGACGATGGACGCCGTACCGGAGCCGGGCTTGGCACCAGGGCTGGCAACGACGAGGTAGTGAAACCACGGGTTCGGCATACCACTGGCGTCCTCGTCGGTGCCGTGGTACGTCATGGTGCATTGCAACGCCATCGGTGTAGCTCCTCTTGCCGCCTAACAGTATATTGTACAGCGTTTTCACTGGTATATTCGTACTATACAGGGTTTCCCCTGCTTGATAAGTAGATTTTAGCTGTATAGTACGTAGTTGGCAATTCACCGGGATAAAAATCTTTCTCAACATTTTGCGGATTTTCAATCGCCAAATCATCGATGCTCGACAGCAAAATCACGGCATAGCACAGGAAACCTCATCACCCCCCGCCAGCGGACAACCGCGGAAGCTCCTCGATCAGCTTCGCGACGTCCTCCGCGTAAGACACTATTCGTTGCGAACCGAGAAATCGTACGTCAACTGGAACAAGCGTTTTATCCTTTTCCACCACAAACGGCACCCTCAGGAGATGGGGGCGGCCGAGATTCGAGCCTTCCTGACGCATCGTAACAATTTAGTTCCCCGACCGCTTCTTCAATAATTTTGCGGTCGGCCGGGCGCGATTGCAAGCTAGGCCGATCGATTATCGGTTGTTTGACGCTTGGCGACCAGCCGTTTGAACTGTTTCTGGCGTTCGGTTTTTTGTTCAAGTTCGAGTTGTTCGATTCGCGTTTCTAGCGGCTTGATTTGTTCGTACTTCGCGGTGCCTTCAGCACGCAGTGCATCGATCTGCCGATGGAACGAATCCGTGAATTGGCTAGGCTCGGACGAGCGTATCCAGAGACGCGCCGCCAATGTGCGGGCAGTGCCCTACATTGGGAGAACCATACTCATGCTTGAGATAAAATAGAAGCTGCATCAGCGGCCAATCCATAGCGGACAGGGTGATGCAGAGAGTCTGCTCGCTTTCGAAGAATGGCGCAACAGGGGTTTGATGCAAAACTGTTACGGCCGAGAAAGGATAATTAATTGGACTTATCCCCTTTGTTTTCTCAGGCGACCGCTTATGGCTCCGTGCCGCAAACGGTGCCCGAGCCGGGAACCCTCGCGCTATTGGCAGCGGGCGCGGCGGCAACGGCCGGCGCAATCGGCCTTCGTCCCAGGCACTCCTAAAAACTTGCGGCCAGGTGGAAATGGGGTCGGGGTCTGAATGGCATCAAAATAGCGTCTAACCGGTTGGCGGGAATGGTTGAGGCGGTGCCGATTCCACGGACGGGGCAACTCCTTAAAATGGATGCCAGCCAAGGCGTCCGCGCATGCCCAGGAAGAGATCGGAAAATGCCAAGGAAGGTCGCCGTGTATTCACGCGAGAGTTCCGCGAGGAGGCGGTGCAAATGCTGTTCGACGGTCATGCCGCATCGTCGGTTGCGGAGCGGTTGGGCTTGTCGGGAACGAATCTGCTCTATCGCTGGAAGGCCGCTTCGCGGTTCGTTTAACTGGTATACGCACGTCGATACCCCTTTGGTTCGATGGAATATCCACTTCATTGGGCTAAAATGTTACACAAAAGCTGAAATGCATCCCTCCTGGAAATGCCGGAAGAGCCTGTTTTCCACACGGGCTCCATAGACCCTGCGGCAACATTATCTTAAAATGTATCTTGGCAACCGATTGGGTAGTAAGGTTTTTTCGTCAAGATATGGCTACCCAGGTAGCACCTCCCCTCACCCTTGCCCTTCTCCCTCCACGGGAGAGGGGGAGATAATCGCTCATGGTCGAAACTTTGACGGCATCGCTGACCACTTTCGTTGACCGCATTGGCCCACCGATTGAGCTGGCACTATCGAAAACGACAGAACTCGCACGGGGATGCCCCGATCGACTTCGCGAGGCGATGCGTTATAGCCTCTTGGCACCGGGCAAGCGCATGCGACCGATGCTCGCACTCATGGCTGCCGAGGCGTGTGGCGGTGCCATCGCGGCCGCAATGCCTGCTGCTTGCGCCGTCGAGATGATCCATGCCTACTCGCTGATCCACGACGATCTTCCGGCGATGGACGATGACGATCTCCGTCGCGGCCGCCCGACCTGCCACAAAGTCTACGGCGAAGCTATGGCCATCCTCGCCGGCGACGGGCTTTTGAGCTTGGCGTTCCATGTGCTGGCCGAAAATATCCGTCCACAAAGCGTGGCGGCCGCTTGTTGTGCAGCACTCGCCGAGGCTTCTGGACCCTGTCAACTCGTTGGCGGTCAGGCCGATGATGTCTTGGCGGAGCAAGGGGGTGCGAACGCGATTCAGGGTCGCGAGCACCTTGAATTCATTCACGCCCGAAAAACGGGTGCCATGATCCGCGTTTCGCTAAAACTTGGCGGCATGACGGCTGGAGCGTCGCCGGAGCAGTTGAAGGCATTGGATGAATATGGGCGGCGGCTCGGGCTGGCTTTTCAGGTCACCGACGACCTGCTCGACGTTCGCAGTACCGAGGAAAACATGGGCAAGCGCGTGGGAAAAGACGCCCAAAAGGGAAAAATCACCTTTCCCGGTCTTCTTGGAGTTGACCAAAGCACCGCCTATGCCACACAATTGATCGACGAGGCACGTGCGGCACTCGAACCGTTCGGCTCGAACGTCGCCGGCCTCACGGCACTGGCTAACTATGTCCTAGAGAGAAATCGCTGATGGATAAGCTGCTTTCCACGATCCGTTCACCGCGCGACTTGCTGCCGCTTTCGCAGCCCGAACTGACACAATTGGCAACAGAAATTCGCGAGGCGATATGCCGGCTGGCGGCAATCCGAACCGCTCACTTGGCGTCGAATCTCGGCGTGGTGGAGTTGACGCTGGCCCTCCACACGACGTTCGACTTCAGCCGCGATCGATTGATCTGGGACACCGGCCATCAAATCTATCCGCACAAGCTGGTCACCGGCCGCTACGAGGAGTTCAATTCGATGCGGCTGCGCGGCGGATTGATGGGGTATCCCAATCCGTCGGAGAGCGAGTACGACCTCTTCCTTACCGGCCATGCCGGTTGCGCCACGAGCTGCGCGTTGGGGATGCTCTGTGCCGACGACTTGCTGCGGCCCGACGAACGCCGACATTCGGTGGCCGTCGTCGGCGACGGGGCCTTTAGTTCCGGAATAGTCCTAGAGGCTTTGAGCCACGCCGGCGGGCTGAAAAAGAACCTCATTATCGTGCTCAACGACAACAAAATGTCGATCTGCCCCCGGGTCGGCGGCCTGGCCGAATCGCTCGATCGCGTGAGAATGCACACGCTTTATACGGGCTTGAAGGCCGAAGTGCAAAAGTTGCTGGCGCATGTGCCGGTCATCGGCGACCCCGTCGAACGGTTCCTCCATCAAGTCAAAGATGCCGTCAAAGCGGGGTTGGTCGGCGGCATGCTCTTTCAAGAGTTGGGAATCCATTATCTGGGGCCGGTCGATGGCCATTGTATCCGCCAATTGCAGAAATATCTGGCGATGGCGAAGCAAGTGGTAGGTCCGGTGCTTCTGCACGTCGTTACGGAGAAGGGCCACGGCTTTGAACCGGCCGCCGATGACCCGGTCGTCTTCCATACGCCGGCGCCTTTTTCGCAAGCCAATGGAAGCATTGCCTTCAAACGCAGCAGTTCGCGCCCCTACACGATCGTCGCACGCGATATCTTGCTAACGGAAATGGCACGCGACAATTCCCGCGTCGCCGTCATCACGGCCGCCATGTGTCAAGGTAACATGCTGGAACCGATTCGGGAAAAATATCCAACCCGCTTTTTTGATGTCGGTATTTGCGAGTCGCACGCGGTGGCGATGGCGGCGGGCATGGTCAAGGCCGGATATCGGCCCGTCGTCGATATCTACAGCACGTTTTTGCAGCGGAGTTACGACCAGATTTTCCAGGAAGTCTCTCTTCAGGATTTGCCGGTTACGTTTTTGCTCGACCGCTCGGGCGTCGTCGGCCCGGATGGTCCGACGCACCACGGCGTTTTCGATATGGCCTATATGCGGGTCTTTCCGAATATCGTCGTCATGGCACCCGGCGACGAAAAAGATATGGAATTGATGATTCCGTGGGCCTTGGAACACAATCACCCGACCGCGATCCGCTATCCCAAGGCGAACGCAACGAGCATCCCGCGCGATGTTGCCCCGATCGAACTCGGCAAATCGGAGTTCGTGCGCCGCGGCACCGACGGCGTCCTCATGGCCTGCGGAACGATGTTAGCCGAGTGCGTTGCTGCGGCCGAAAAGCTCGCCGAAGAGGGAGTTGAGGTTGCCGTCATCAATGCGAGGTTCATCAAGCCGCTCGATACACGGGCCATCGTCCGCGCCATTCGCGACTATCCGTTTGTAGTTACGGTGGAGGAAGGTTGTTTGATGGGCGGCTTTGGGAGTGCCGTGTTGGAAGCCGCTTGCGATGCCGGGCTGGATACTCGGCACGTACGCCGCCTGGGAATTCCCGACCGCTTCGTGGAACATGCCGACCGTCCAGACCTGCTCGACGCCTTGGGGCTGTCGAGTGCCGAAATTGCCAAAACGTGTCGAAAGTTAGCCAATTCCAATCCGGCCGCGTCGCGTGCGGCAAATAGTATCGTCGAGTCATGAGCGTTGCATCTCGAATTGCTTTCTCCTTTCCGCCCGAGCAGACGATCCGAGTCGTTCTGCTCAGTGCCGGTCAACGCCCGCACGTTTTGGCCGAAGCCGAGCGATTGCGGCCTTTGATCCAACAACATGCCACAATTGTCGGCGAGGATCTCAGCGGCCAAGAAGACATGTCGGGCGTGTCGGCCGATCTGGCGATCGTACTTGGCGGGGATGGCTCGATCTTGCGTGCCGCACATCAGATGGGCCAGCAGCAGTTGCCCGTCATTGCCGTCAATCTAGGCAGATTAGGCTTTCTGGCGGACGCCACTCCCGCCGATCTCCCGAAAATCCTCTGCGAATTGCGAACCGGTCGGCTTCAAGTGATCGAGCATTTGATGTTTGACTGCCAAGTGATCCGCGAGGGAGCGATCATCATGCGTCATGCGGGGCTTAACGAAATCGCCGTGCGCACCGGTTCGCCGTTTTTACTCATGCACATCCATCTTTATGTTGACTCGGAATTGGTAACTACGTATAGTGGCGACGGTTTGATCATCAGCACCCCGGTCGGCTCGACGGCCTACAACCTGTCCGCCGGCGGGCCAATTCTCCGCAAGGACTTGGATGCCGTGGTGATTACGCCCTTGAGCCCGCACACGTTGACCAACCGGCCCGTGGTGGACTCGGCCGATCGGGTCTACGAGATCGTGGTTCCCGAGCCGCATGCCGAGAGTTCGGCCGTGGTCGATGGCCGCGTCCTTTGCCGCCTGGAAAAGGGCGACCGAATCCGAGTGAGCCGCGCTCCGGCACGCTTCAAGATGGTTGCCCCGCCCGGTCACAGTTACTACGGAACGCTGCGAGAAAAACTAGGTTGGGGCGGGCAGTTGCGTTGGAATAGTGAGCATTGACGGCGTTTAAGTTAGGTGGTGTCGAGCGAAGGCCCACCAAGTAGGAATGCAAACTCGAAAGGAATCGAGGATGAAAACGTTTTTTGCGCTGGTCTCGTGTTGTGCGGTTGTTCTTTCGGGCTTCGCAAGCGTTCTGGCCGTCGAGGCCCAGTCCAAGGCGGGCGAAAACGAACAATATCTTCTCCGCTATAAGTTTCATGCCGGCGATACGCTTCGCTGGAATGTAATCCATCGCTGCCAGATTCGCACCTCGGTCACGACCTCGACCCAAACGGCCGAAACGACGACTTCGTCGGTCAAGGCGTGGCGAGTCCATGAAGTCAAGCCCGACGGGACGATTATCTTTGACCATCTGGTCGAAAGCGTGGACATGCGGCACCGCCTCAGCGGTCGCGACGAAGTCCACTACGATAGCCGCAAGCAACTCCATGCCCCACAAGGCTTTGAGGATGTAGCAAGGGCCGTCGGCGTTCCGTTGGCCGTTGTGACCATCAATCCGCAGGGCAAGGTTCTCGATCGCAAGCAAAACATGGTCAAAGCGGCCGTCGCCGGACAGGGCGAAATCACAATCCCGCTACCCGACGAACCGATTTCCGTCGGTCACCGCTGGTCGTTTCCCCACGCCATCGACCTGCCGCTGCCCGACGGCACCACGCGACGGATCCGATCGACGCAGACGTACACGCTCGAGAGCGTAAAGACGGGCGTTGCCACCATCGCCATGACGACACAAATTCTAACGCCGCTGAACGACCCTTCCATTGAAGCCCTCTTGTTGCAATACGAGACGGCGGGCCAAGTGCGGTTCGACATCGACAACGGGCGAATTCTCGGTCGGCAGGCCGATGTCGATAAGAGCGTCGTCGGCTTTCGCGGCCAAGCCAGCAGCATTCACTACGTCGCACGCTCGACCGAGGAATTTCTGCCCAGCGAAGGCCACCTTGCCATGCAAGGTGCATTAACAAGACCGCCTTCATTATTGGTTGCGGCCAGGTATT
>JANXOJ010000477.1 GCA_025353625.1 Planctomycetota bacterium
GGATCGGTTCGATGGGAGTGGTTATGTTATTGACCGGACCCGATCGAGCGCAATTGACGGCCGGAGCGTCGGGTTGCATCATGGGGCTGGTTGGTGCAACGGGTGCTCTAATGCTTCGCGGCTGGCTATACGAAAACGCCCTCGCCGCAAAACGCCGGTTGTTCGCGGTAGTCGCGATCGTGCTAATACAAACCGCGTTCGACTTCGTCGTGCCGCACGTCAGCATGACCGGGCATTTGTCGGGTGCATTCATCGGCCTTATCACTGCCATGACCTTGCGCGAGAGACCGAGACCTTCGGCAACGCAGTAAGAAAAGCACACAGTGGCCGGTTCGCCGGAGTGAGGTTGAATTCTGGACCTAGAAAGGCAAACCGCCAGACACAGAACAAAACCAGCCTCGATAATCGCTCCGCAGCTTGAAGCCTGCGAATCTGGGTGGGCCTGGCAATCTCCGCCCGCGAAAAAAGCCCCTCCCGAATTGCCCCGTGAACCACTTTCGCGCCAATTGCGTATCCTACAATGTGAACCCTGCGAAAGGATTCCGGCTCTTCTCAATGCTGGCCGAGACCCGATAACCGGCAACCGCAGTTTGGAGTTTGCCTCGGTTCTCGTCCTAGCGCACGTCAAGGAGGTTGAACCATGCTCGTATTGTCCCGTAAATTGAACGAAGTCGTGATCATCGGCCAGAATATCGAAGTGGTCGTCTTGGAGGTCCACGGAGACCGGGTGAAGCTCGGCTTTCGCGCCCCGATGGAAGTTTCGATTCACCGCAGCGAAGTCCACGATAAGATCGCCCATCCGCCGGCCCTGGCCGATGCCGAGTGTGCGTAATTCGTCTTACGTTGCTCGTCGGCAGCCAAACCACTCGATATGCCGGCGGGGGCAAAACGTCAGACCGTTTTCGGCGCAGTAGGGTTCCAGCCAGGATGCCTTTGCGGCCAACTCGGACGGATCGGTTCCCTGGGGCATCAGCAGCACGCGGGCACGATCGATGCGCGGGAACTCGAAGAGGTAGACCGTCACCTCGCGGCAGTCTTCCAGGGTATCGACCACGAACTTGAACTGGCAGTCGTACTCTTCGTTGAGCCGCCGCACGACATCGGATGCGGCGCGGTTCCGTTCGTGCATGGCGATCCATTCGGCTCCCTCGTCCGCATGCGGTGTCGAATTAGAAAGCTTGGGGCTGACGGCCATCACATCGCACTCGACCGGCTGATAGCGCGTGCCGGCGGTCTCGATGGTTACGTGCATCCCCCGCCGCCGCAATTCGGCGCACAGCGGCACGATTTCCGGCAGCAACATCGGTTCGCCGCCTGTAACGACCACGTGCCGCACCTCTGAGCCGTTGTCTGATAGGCCGTCGCGAGCGACCAGCTTTTCAACTTTGGCGATGACTTCTTCCACCGAGAGATAGTCGCCTTCGGGTTCCCACGAGGCATAGCGCGTGTCGCAAAACCGGCACCGCAGGTTGCAGCCGCTCGTGCGGATAAAAATGCTCTCGGTGCCCGTCAGACGGCCTTCGCCTTGCAGCGAGCGGAAAATTTCGGCGATACGCATTGAATTGAACCGCATCGGCCCGTCTCGAGCCGACACACTCGTGGCACCTATTTCGATTGATAAACGAGCGGATCGCGCAAGCCAGCCTCGGCGAACCCTTTTCGCCGCAACTGGCAGGCATCGCAACGGCCGCAACTGATACCTTCGTCGTTGGGGTCGTAGCAGGTATGGGTCATACCATAGTCTACGCCCAACTCGGTGCCCAGGCGAATGATCTCGGCTTTGGTCATATCGATCAGCGGTGCGTGGATCGTACACTTCCGTTGGCCCTCGACGCTGGCCTTGGTCGCCAGATTGGCCAATTGCTCGAAGGCGGCAATGAATTCCGGGCGGCAGTCGGGATAGCCACTGTAATCGACCGCATTCACGCCGACAAAAATATCGGCCGCCGCGATCGTCTCGGCGTAGGCTAGGGCCAGGGAAAGGAACACCGTATTCCGCGCCGGGACGTAGGTTACCGGGATTCCTTGCGACATCTCGGCGTCGGCCCGATCCTTGGGAACATCGAATGCGTCCGTCAGCGCGCTACCGCCCAATTGGGCCAAGTCGACGTCGAGGATCACGTGCCCGCAAGCTTCCATCGACCGGGCAACTTGCCGGGCAGCCTCCAGTTCAAAGTGGTGCCGCTGGCCATAATCGATCGAAAGGGCATAGACGGCGAAGCCATTCCGACGGGCAATTGCAGCCGTAGTGGCTGAGTCAAGCCCCCCGGATAGCAGGACAACCGCTGGCCTTTCGGCCTTTTCCGCACGTTGGCTAATCATGATTTGCAGCGATTTTTCACTTAGGGCAAAGCAACCCCTTTCCTAAACCGTAGATATCATGGCATAATTATTCGCTTATGCAAAGGAGCCAGCATTTGAGCACGAGTTTCAGCGACATTCTGGAGATATTCGACAACCAGTACCCGTCGCGCGATTACACGGTGGAAATTGTCTGCCCGGAGTTTACTTCGGTCTGCCCCAAGACGGGCCAGCCCGACTTCGGCACCTTGACCTTCCGCTACATACCGGACCAAAAGTGCGTCGAATTGAAGAGTCTGAAGCTTTATCTTCAGCAGTTTCGCAACGAGGGGATTTTTTACGAGAATGTGACGAACCGGATTCTCGACGATCTGGTTGCCGCCATTTCGCCGCGGCATTTGCAGTTGACGGCCGCCTTTTCCGCTCGCGGCGGCATCACGACCACGATCACGGCGACATTTACGAAGCCGTTGTAGACTAGCGGCTTGAACCTGCATTTTGAATTTTTCTGGGGAAGGTTATTTACATGAGCGAACAACCGCGCGTTATCCTTTCGGGCTTTGCCGACGAGTCGGCGAATCAAAAGTCGGCCCTCGAGCAATTTGTCGCCTTTGCCGCACTTGGGTTGCAGTACTACAGCATCCGTTTTATCGATGCCGGCCAAGGTATCAAGAACGTTATGAAGCTCACCTTGGCCGAGATTCAAAAAATTCGCCAACTTCAGAACGAATATGGGCTGAACGTCTCCTCGATCGGCTCGCCCATCGGAAAGGTAAAGCTGGTGGATGCGGACGACGGCACGAAAAACGTCTTCGTCCCCTTTGAAAAGTATCTGGCCACCGACGTCCAAAAGGCATGCGAACTGGCCCACGCCTTTGAAACCAAGCTCATCCGTGGGTTTTCGTTCTACCCTCCCAAAGGAAGCGACCCCCGCGAACACCTCTCGCAAGTTGTCGACCAATTGGGCCACATCGCCGAGGCATTCCATCGCTCAGACCTGACCTTTGGCCTGGAGGTGGAAGCAAATCTCGTT
>JANXOJ010000482.1 GCA_025353625.1 Planctomycetota bacterium
AAAGTAAGTGCCATTGGGCGCAAGCCCTCCGGTAATGCAATCAACCGAGCCAACACCGCTGGCCGACACCGGACGGCTTGCGCCGTGCCGCTTCTATGCCATCGGACGGCAATGGGAGCGGAAGGGCGCAAGGTGCAATCAACCGAGCCAACACTGCAGAACGATCCGCCGTCATGTAACGGTTTAGAATATGGTACGCTTTATGGAGCGGCCGCAGGATAATGTAGCCGGCCCAACCCCGCAATCGGCGGTTTGAGTTTCCTACAAATTCCGAGGGCAAGTTGCACCGTACTTCGGTGGGTCTGCTCGTGGAGCGATTCGTAAAGTCAAGGCATTCCATGATCTCCGTTCAAACTCGGCTAAGCGTCGCCTTTTTATTTCTGGTGCTTTTCGCCGTGCCGGCCCGCGCCGCTCCGCCCGCGCTGCCGAACATCGTCTACGTCCTCTGCGACGATTTGGGCTATGGCGATCTGCATGGATTGAACGCAGCGCGAGGCAAGATCGCAACGCCGCACGCAGATCGATTCGCCGCGCAAGGCATGGTCTTCACCGATGCTCATTCCAGCTCGGCCGTCTGCACGCCGACGCGCTACGGCATTCTCACGGGCAGGTACAACTGGCGATCGCGACTTCAAAGCGGTGTGCTGAACGGTTTTAGCCCGCCGCTGATTGCCGCCGACCAACTCACCGTACCCAAGCTGTTGCAAACGGCCGGCTATCGGACGGCTGGGATCGGTAAGTGGCATCTGGGCATGAACCTGCCCGTCACCGAGAGTGGAAAACCGCGAGAGTTTCCCCTCTCCGGTCGCGGGAGAGGGGCCGGGGGTGAGGGCGGCCTTGCAGAGAAAATCACCGACGGGCCAACCGCACGGGGCTTCGATTACTATTTCGGCATCAGTGCATCGCTCGACATGCCGCCGTTTGCTTTCATCGAGAACGACAAATTCACAGAGGCTCCCACCGTGCAGAAAAAGTGGGTTCGCGCCGGCATCGCGGCCCCCGGCTTTGAAGCGGTCGAGGTGCTTCCGACGCTGACTCGTAAAGCGGTCAACTATTTGGCTGCCGCAGCGGCGGATAAGAAGCGGTTTTTCCTTTATCTTTCGTTCACGTCGCCGCACACGCCGATCCTTCCTTCGCCCGCTTGGCAAGGCAAGAGCGGGCTGGGCAAGTATGGCGATTTCGTGATGGAGACCGACTGGGCCTTGGGTGAGGTGCTGGCCGCGATCAAAAAAAACGGCCTTGCCGACGACACGCTTGTGGTCTTCACAAGCGACAACGGCTGCTCGCCCGCCGCCGATCCGCAGGGACTCGAACGCCAAGGCCACTACCCCAGTGCCGACCGTCGCGGCTACAAGGCCGACGCATGGGATGGAGGGCATCGCATTCCGTTCATGGTGCGTTGGCCCGGCGTGGTGAAACCGGGCAGCCGTTGCCAGCAGTTGATTTGCCTCAACGATCTCATGGCCACATGTGCGGAACTGCTCGGAACCAAGCTGGCCGACAACGCGGGCGTCGATAGCGTCAGCATCGTGCCGCTCTTACGCGGTGAAGATCGCGCGCTGCATGAGGCGGTGATACATCATTCGATCGACGGGCGGTTTGCCGTTCGCGACCGGCAATGGAAGTTGCTCCTTTGTCCAGGCTCCGGCGGCTGGGGCAGCCCGCGCGATCCGGCGGCCGTGAAGCTGGGTCTGCCGCCGATTCAGCTTTACGATATGCTAGCCGACGTCGGTGAAGAGAAAAACGTTCAGGCCGAGCATCCCGAGATTGTCGCACGATTAACGAAGCTCTTGGAGACGTATGTTGCTGACGGCCGCAGCACGCCCGGACCACGGCAGGCCAACGATGTAAAGGTTGACATTTGGAAGAAGGGGCCGCGGAAAAAGCAAGCCCAGGTCGGGGATTGAACTCCAGCCGCTGGATCACTTCTTAAACGGCAAATTCTCGCCGCCGCGCGGAGCCGTCGGCCCATAACCGCCAACCTTGTCGTAGACGCGAACGTAATCGACCAACATCTCGACGGGAAACGCCGTGGTCGGGCTGGGATTTCCCAGGAACTGGCCGCCGACCGCAACATTCATGACGAGGTAAAACGGCCGATCGAAGGGGGCCGGCCACGGGTTCATTTCCGCTTCGTTGACCGGCACAACTCCCTTGCCTTCGCTGACCTTACTGGTACTCCACCAGGACGACTGGGTTTGATAGAGTTGGCCATCGACATACCATCGCATCGCGCCCGGCTCCCATTCCAGGGCGTAGACGTGGAAGTCGGCGATGCTGCCCGAGCGCGGAAAGAGATAGTCCTTGCCCGAATGGCGGTTGGCAGGCCAACGCGATCCGTAGTGCAACGTGCCGAGAATCTTGTTCGGTTCCTGGCCTCGGGCTTCGAGGATGTCGATCTCGCCCGACGACGCCCAGGTGCCGTAGACTTCATCTTGCGGCAACATCCAGAGGGCCGGCCAGACGCCTTGGCCGGTGGGCAACTTGGCGCGGATTTCAAAGCGGCCATACCGCTTGTTGAACAGCGTGCTGCCGTCGCGCTTGCGGCTCTTCAATCGAGCCGACGTATAGCCGCAGCCCTGATACGATTCCTTGATGGCGCGGATGTGGAGCATGCCATCTTTGACCGAGGCATTCTCCGGTTCTTTCGTGTAGCACTGAAGCTCGCCATTGCCCCAGCCGCCGATCCAGGTGTTGGCATCGTAGCTGAAAAAGCCGTTGCCGAGATCAAAGTCCCATTTGGTGCGGTCGATCGAATCGCCGGTGAACTCGTCGCTCCAAACCAGTTTCCATTCGGAGGCGGGCGGCTCTTTCGCGCAAAGGACGGATGCGGGGATGAGGAACAAAAATAGAATCGAGGTGAGTCGTGCGGTGAAATTCCGTGGGGCGTTCATGGGATTTTGATTCCTTAAAATAGAATGGCGCTCTGTTACACGGAGGTGTGCTATGCAGAAGAAGTATATTGTGCGGTTATCCAGGGAAGAACGCAACCGTTTGCGCGAAGTGGTGCGGAAGCTGAAGGGCACCGGCCAGAAGGTGCGTCGCGCCCAGATTTTGTTGAGGGCCGCCGCCGGAAGGAGTCCTGCCCCCTATGATTTGCACTATTTAAGCGGAATGGCGCAAGCCATCCGGTATCGGCGTTGGTGCGATGACGAGGGAGATACCGGGAAGCGACACCGGAAGGCTTGCGCCTTTCCGCTTCCATGGTTCGGTAAATGCGACCCTTATTTGCGTGCCGGATGCAGCGAGTATTCAGCACGCAAGCAGCAGAAAAGAGTTGGCAGGTCGCACTTGCCTCTCTACGTTTTCAGGATTACACTCAAGCCTGATGGAAATCAAAATTTCTATCGGGAATTAATATCAGGACGCGCAGTGCGTTGACGGCGGATTCGACTATGGCCCATCTCACTTGGAACGAAGTTCGCGAAAAGGCGGTGCAGTTCGCGCGCGACTGGCAACAGGCAACGAGCGAGGCGGCCGATAAACAATCGTTTTGGAATGAATTCTTCGCCGTGTTTGGGCGCGATCGCCGCACCGTCGCCACTTTCGAAGTCGCCGTCCGCAACCTGCAAGGGAAATACAACCGCATCGACCTGCTCTGGCGGGGAATGCTGCTCGTCGAGCACAAGAGTGCTGGCAAGAGTCTCGACGCCGCCGAGTCGCAGGCGTTCGAGTACATTCAAGATTTGTCCCGCGAGGGACGACACGATGAAATTCCACGATACGTGATCGTCTCGGACTTCAAACGCATCGCATTGTTCGATTTGGAGCCGGAAGAGCCGGCCGTGCGGAATTGGTCGCCGTGGCCGAAATGCCGTGGACGGATATTCAAACCACTCAATTTTGCCTTGCCGGAGTTGCACCTGCACGCGCGCGACTTCGCGTTTATCAAAGGCGAGCAACCGGTCCGACTCGATCCGGAAGACCCGGCGAATCAAAGAGCCTACGACCGGATGAGTCGGCTGCACGACGAGTTGAGGCAGGGCGGCTTGAGAGGCGCGGAGTTAGAGCGGCTGTTGGTGCGGCTCTTGTTTTGTCTGTTCGCCGAGGACAACGGCCTGTTCGAGCCGAATGCTTTTCAAGCGTTCATTCGCAATCACACGGCGGAAAATGGTGAAGACCTCGGCGCCCGTTTGAATGAACTGTTCGACGTGATGAACACGCCGGTCGAACGCCGGTCCGGCAATCTGAACGAAGACCTGGCCCAGTTCCCCTACGTGAACGGGCAGCTGTTTTCCGACCGCTTGGGGTTCGCGGCGTTTACGCGAGCGATGCGTTTGGCCTTGTTGGAAGCGGCCGAGTTTCAATGGGCCAAGATTTCGCCCGCCGTGTTTGGCTCACTGTTTCAAGGGATTATGGAAGGCCGCCAGCGGCGTCAACAGGGTGCCCACTACACGAGCGAACGCGACATCATGAAGGCCGTGCGGTCGCTGTTCCTGGACGACCTGCGGGCCGAATTCGACGTCATTCGGGCGGACCGGTCCAACCGCCGCGCGGCGCGGCTGGACGAATTCCAGAAGAAACTTCGCGAACTTAAGTTCCTCGACCCGGCCTGCGGTTGCGGCAACTTTTTGATTCTGTCGTATCGCGAGTTACGGGCGTTGGAGTTGGATGTTCTTAAGGAACGCCATGCCAAGGACCGGCAACAGGTGCTCAATGTCCGCGACTTGGTGCTTGTCGATGTCGATCAATTTTACGGCATCGAAATCGGCGAATGGCCCGTCCGGATCGCCGAAGTTGCTCTGTGGCTGATGGATCATCAGATGAATCAGCGGGCTTCCGAGGCGTTTGGCCAGACGTTTTTCCGCCTGCCGCTCCGCAGTTCGCCCCACATCGTGCAGGCCAATGCCTTGCAGATCGACTGGAAAGTAGTTCTGCCGCCGAAACAGTGCAGTTTCATCCTCGGCAATCCGCCGTTCGTCGGAGCGAAGCATCAAACCGACGAGCAGCGGGCCGAGATGGAAGTTTTGACGACCGGGATTCGCAATGCCGGGCTGCTCGACTACGTAACGGGCTGGTATCTGAAAGCGACCGAATACATTCAAGGGACGAACATCCCCGTGGCCTTCGTCTCGACGAACAGCATCACGCAAGGGGAGCAAGTCGGCGTTTTGTGGAGTGCGCTATTTCCGCGCGGCGTGCGGATTCATTTCGCCCATCGGACGTTCTCGTGGACCAGCGAAGCGCGCGGAAAGGCCCACGTCCATTGCGTCATCATTGGCTTTGGCCTCAACGAGCAGGCACAAAAATGGTTGTTCGATTACGATGAGCATCCCGAAACGCCAAACCGCCTGAGCGTGCGAAATATCAGTCCCTATTTGGTCGAAGGGTCCAATACGGTCGTGGTCAATCGCGGCCGGCCGTTGTGTGCCGTGCCGGAAATCGGCATCGGCAATAAGCCGATCGACGACGGCAACTATTTGTTTACGACGGAAGAGCGCGACGAGTTTCTGCGCATCGAACCCCAGGCGGCGAAGTGGTTCCGGCGGTGGCTGGGGTCGGATGAGTTCATCAACGGTTGGGAGCGGTGGTGCTTGTGGTTGGGCGACTGTTCGGCCGAAGAACTCCGGAAGATGCCGGAGGCGAAGAAGCGCGTAGGCGCGGTTCGCGACTTTCGCTTGCGGAGCAAGAGCTTGCCGACGCAAAAGCTGGCCAGTACGCCGACTCGGTTTCATGTGGAGAATATCCCTAGCCGCAATTTTATCGTGGTTCCCAAGGTCTCATCGGAACGTCGGCGTTACATTCCGATGGGCTTCATGGATGCCAACACGCTCATCAGCGACCTGTGCTTTATCAACACCGATATCACGCGATTTCATTTTGGCGTCCTGTCTTCGACGATGCACATGGCCTGGGTGCGTCAGGTGTGCGGTCGCTTGGAATCGCGGTATCGTTACTCGGCGAAGCTCGTCTACAACAATTTTCCGTGGCCCGATTCGGCAACGGAGAAACAAAAGGCCGCCGTCGAGCAAATGGCCCAGGCGGTGTTGGACACTCGGGCGCGGTATCTTCCGCCCCACGGAAACGCGACACTGGCCGATTTGTACGATCCGTTGGCGACGCCCGCCCCACTGACCAAGGCCCACGCCGCTTTGGACCGGGCCGTCGAAAAATGCTACCGCAAAGAAAAGTTCACGAGCGACCGCGAGCGGGTCGAATTTCTGTTCGTCCTGTACGAACAGCTCACCGCCCCGCTCTTGCCGAAACCGGATCGACGACCGAAACGCAAGAAATCGGCCCGCAGCAACACTCCCACCCCAAGACAATTGCGCCAGAACCGGGATGACTGACCAATTGCCCGGTCAAAACAGTTGAACCGGTGTTGGCAAGGGACGCCCAGGAAATGTTCGCCGTCGAAATCTCAAAGTGAACGCCCCGTTCGATCGCGTCCTACTTCTCGAAACGCGATTGGGTTGCCGTTTCTGTCTCGGCCCTCGGAAACGTAACCTACTCGGCAAGAGCTTCTTCAGCAAGTATTGCGGTAACTTCTCAAGCCGTACGATCTAGCCCACGGGCCGACACGGTCGGTAAGACGATGGAACCCCTACTCAAACGTCTGCTCCGCCGCTGGAAAAATCGCTTGCCGCACATCGTCGCGATATCGCTTCACCGCATCGAGGGCAACGCCGTGCAAGTCGGCATACGGCTTTACGTGTTTCGGCAGCCGGCCGGGCGTGAGGCCCAATAGATCGTGGAAGACCAGGATTTGGCCGTCGCAGCCGATGCCGGCCCCGATGCCGATCGTGGGAATTCTTAGCTCGGCGGTGATCCGTACGGCGAGCGTGGCGGGGATGCACTCCAGCACAATGCCAAACGCGCCGGCTTGCTGGGCTGCCAAAGCGTCGGCCATCAGGCGTTCTCCATCGCGCTGCACGCGGTAGCCGCCCAGTTGATGGACGCTCTGCGGACGCAAGCCGCAATGGGCCATTACGGGGATTCCGGCCGAGACTAGGCCGGCGATCACGTCGGCCTGCTCGACGCCCCCTTCCAACTTTACGGCCTGACAGCGGGTTTCCTTGAGTATCCGACCGGCGTTCTCGATGGCACGATGAACGCCCAGGTGAAAACTCGGGAAGGGCATATCGACGACCAGCAGCGCATGCCGTACGGCGCGACCGACCATTTCGGCGTGGTAGATCATTTCCTCCAGCGTGACCGGCAAGGTGTTGGCATGGCCCTGCACGACCATCGAGAGGCTATCGCCGACGAGGATGCCTTCGATCCCAGCCGCATCGACCAGTTGGGCCGTGGCGTAGTCGTAGGCGGTAAGCATGGTGATCTTCCGCCCGGCCGCCTTGAAGGCCGTGAATTGCGGAACGGTGATAGCACGCGGCTCGGTATTCATCGTGGATTGCTGACTCTCGCCCCCCTTGGGAGTGCGGCGGCTTTGCCTCCGCACGCCAAAGCCATTGTAAATGGCCCCTTCTCCCCTGACCAGTCACAAAACGGCAAAAGCCGTAAAACGGCGGCTTTCCAAACGCCTCGCGAAGATATATCCTGAAAGGGTCAATCCTCGCATCGCTCGGCAATCCCGTTCCTAAGTCCAGCACGAAAGGTCTTTTCGATGTCCGCCCGCTCTTTCTGGTTTGCATGGTTCGCCGTTGGTATCTGCCTGATATTCACTTCCACGGCCGCTGCCCAGCGGAATCGAGGTCCGGGCGGTCCCGGTGGCCCTGGCGGTCAAGGCGGGCCACCCATGCAACAGGTCCGTGCCGAAGGAACCTTCGTTGCCGTCGGCGGTGCAACCCAGTTCCAGATGATCGATAAGGACAAGCGACCGATCTATGTGATGATCGGACAGAACACCAAGGTACAAGTCTCCGGCGGCGCGGATATCGATTATTTGAAAGCAGGCGTCTGCGTCGAATTCCTGGCTGAGGTGCCCAAAGGCGGGATCGTTACTGAGAAACTCGACAAACTGTCGGTCTTCACGCCGTCAACCGATCGCCCGCTGGGATTGGCGGCCGCCGAATTGGCGGCGCGTGCCAAGAAAGATGAAAAGGACAAAGAAGGTGGCGAGAAAGGCCCCGACGCCAAAGAGAAGCCGCTGGCTCCCGATCCCGGGCTGGATGCACCGTCGCCCAAAGCCCGCACGGGACGAGCCAAGCCGCGGGCCGATCAGTTCGGCAGCGAGGCCCCCGCCGCGAAAAGCGGGCGCGGTGCGGCCGCCTTGCAGCCGCCCGGCACGTTCACCGTGCGCGGCACGGTCAAGAGTTGCACGAACGGCAAGCTGAGGGTCTCGCCCGGTCGCGGGCCGGTCATCACGGTTGACTTGGCCGAGGGCGCGGAGATCGACGTCGATTCGACCGATATCCGTTTGGCGCAGCGCGACGACAAAGTCTCCGTCACCGGCAAGGCGATGCAAAACCGCGTTATGGCGGAGTCCGTAACGATCGAACTTTCCAGTCGGCTTTCCTCGGGCAAGAAGCGCGTGCCGCACGCGCCGGCGGCCGCGAAGTCGCTGACGACAAAGCCGTTGACGAAACCTATTCGCGGGAAGAAGGATGCGGGGGATATGGAGCCGCAAATGGAGAAGTGATGGAGTGGGCTTTGGCCAGAACAAATCTGTAGGCCGGAAAAACGCTTACTTAAGACGAATTTCTATTTCATATCGCGACAGTACAAAAGCAATACACACCCTTCTGGTGGGTGGGTTGATTTGCCGGCTGCAAAAGCGTGGAAATCGTTCGTAGTCGCCTTTAGGCGGAAAACATCTACCAATTCCGGCTCAGGCTGGTACACCGAACGGCTTCTGATTCGCTTGGCCCAATCGTTGCGGGTTTGGCAAAAGATCGCTATAATCTTCTGTTCTTGAAATACGGTTTTAATCGAAAAAGGAGAACTACTGTGGCAATTCGTGTTGGTATTAACGGTTTCGGTCGTATCGGGCGGCTCGTGTTTCGTGCAATCTGCGATCAGGGATTGCTCGGCAAGGAAATTCAGGTCGTCGCCGTTAACGATCTCGTTCCGGCGGATAACCTCGCCTATCTCGTGAAGTACGACTCGACGCAGGGCAAGTTCCCCGGCACCGTGGCGAGCAAGAAGTCCGCCCCGGACGTTGCCGAGGACGATGTGCTCGTCGTCGACGGCCACGAAATCAAATGCCTTGCCATCAAGGAAGGCCCCGCCGCGCTGCCTTGGAAGGCGCTGGGTGTGGATATTGTCATCGAGAGCACCGGCTTGTTCACGGAAGCGGCGAAGGCCAAAGGCCACCTCGACGCCGGTGCCAAGAAGGTCATTATCAGTGCCCCGGCCAAGAACGAAGACATCACGATTGTGCTCGGCGTGAACGACGACAAGTACGACGCTGCCAAGCACAACATCATTTCCAATGCGAGCTGCACGACCAACTGCCTCGCACCGGTCGTACATGTGCTGTTGAAGGAAGGCTTTGGCGTCGCGGAAGGTTTGATGACGACGATCCACAGCTACACCGCGACGCAAAAGACGGTGGACGGTCCGTCGAAGAAGGATTGGAAGGGCGGCCGCACTGCCGCGCAGAACATCATCCCCTCGACGACGGGTGCCGCCAGGGCCGTCGGCCTCGTGCTTCCCGAAGTGAAGGGCAAGCTAACCGGCATGTCGTTTCGCGTCCCCACGCCGACCGTCAGCGTGGTGGATCTCACCGTCAAGACCGTGAAGGACACCAGCTACGCGGAGATTTGCGCCGCGATGAAGAAAGCAAGCGAGACCTACCTCAAAGGCATCCTCGCGTACACCACGGACGAAGTGGTCAGCAGCGACTTCATTCACGACGCGCATTCCAGCATCTTCGACGCCGGCAGCGGCATCGAGTTGAACAAAAACTTCTTCAAACTCATCAGCTGGTACGACAACGAGTGGGGCTATTCCTGTCGCACCGTCGACCTCGTCAAGATCATCGCCGCCAAACTGTAGAGCTGTTTTGAATACCCGGCACCGGCTCGCTTCGAGCCGGTGCCGTGCCGATGGAGCTATTTCCCCTCGTCTTCCTTAATCACCTCCAGCAGTTTCTGCCGGATGTCATCGAGTCGGGCCTGATCGACGATCTTGTGGTTTTCCTGGTCGGTCACGTAGAAGACGTCGACCACCTGATCCAGATACGTACCGATCTTCGCCCGCCAGACCGAAAGGCCCAGCTCGAAGAGGACGCGCGTGATGGCGTAGAGCAATCCGGTGCGATCGTAAGCAAACACGTCGATGATGGTGTAACGATCCGAAGTGCCGTTGTCGGTGTTGACTCGTATCTGCGGCTTGGGTCCGACGACCTTGCGTTCGCTGGCAGCCTTCCAGAAGCGGCGGAAAGCAGGTGCTTTGCCGCCCTCAGCGCGCAGCGACTGCTCGACGGCGCGCTCGATCTCCGCGATTCGATCGGGCGGCGACTCGGCGGCGTAGTCGGGATCGCCGAGTGAGAAATGGTCGAGTACCATGCCATCGGTTAGCGTATGTATCTGCGCCGAACGAATTTCCAACCCCAGGCTGGTCAACGCGCCGGTTAGCTTGTGGAAAATGCCCGGGGCCACGGCTTCCGACGTGCCGACGGTAACTTGCAGCGTTGACGTGGGCGCGTGATATTTGGCCGCAGCGCAAACTTCTCCGTTGGGCAGTTCGTGCAGCAGGCGCAAGTCCGCGGCTGCATGATCCGAATCGGTGGAGTTCAGATACCCAGAGGTCAGCGCGTCGATGTGTCGCGCGAACCAAGGATCGTTGGCCAACTCTCCAAGTTGAGCGCGGATCTCTTCGCGCTTGCGGTCGAAGAGCTTGTCCGTTGTCGTCGCGGGGCTGTCGCCGGCCAGCTGTTGCATCGTGCGGTGGTAGAGGTCGGTCAGAACCTGCGACTTCCAGCCGTCCCAGACGTCCGGCCCGACCGCACCCAGATCGGCAGCCGTGAGGACGTAGAGCATTTGCAGCATCTCGGGCGAGCCGACCTGCACGGCAAAGCGGACGACCAATTCCTCATCGCTCGTGTCGCGGCGCAAGGCAAGGTGGTTCATGCGGAGGTGCTTGTGAACGAGGAACTTGACCGCCTCCGTCTCCTGGGGTTTCAGGCCCAGCCGCCAACCGGTCTGCTCGGCAATCTTCAAGCCCACTTCGCGATGGTCTTCCAGCAAACCTTTGCCCAAGTCGTGAACCAGCAAGGCCAGATGCAGCACGTGCTTGTCTTTCAATCCGCGATAGACGCGGCCCACGGGCCCGGGATCGTGGAGAAGATTTTCCGCGAACTCCACGGCGCGAATGCAATGCTCATCGACGGTGTACTTGTGATACTGATTGAACTGCAAGAGGCCCCGCGCGCGGCCAAATTCGGGCAGGAATCGTTCCAGAATCCCCACGTCGTGCAGGTCGCGGAGCAGCGTGCCGAGCCGCCCCGGATGTGCCAAGAGAGAGAGGAAATGGCGGCTGGCCTCGGGCGACAGATGGGCAGGCAAGCGGGCCGCTTCCCGGCGGATGTCCTCCCAGGTACACGCCGCAATAGGCACGTCGTGCAAATTTGCCAAATCGACCAACTGCATGATGCCGGTCAGATTGCCGGGAAGTTTTGCCGCCCCTTTGCGCGTCGTCATCATGCCCACGGGACCGACCAGGAAGTCGGATTCCACGTGGTGGCCGAAGAGGAGCGTGAGCGTCTTATCGAGCCGAGGGTTGGTTGTGGCATTCGCCAAGAATTTAGTGGCCACATGGCTTGCCCGATTCGTATGGCGGAAATAATCGCGCATGAACTGCTCGACGGGAATCAGGCCGTCGGCCTTTTCGTAGTTCATGAGTTCGGCAATCCGAAGCTGTTCGGAGCGGCTGAGAACGTCGTTGGCTTGGCCGGCATGGAAGTGCATTTCGTTGCGAAGCCAGAGGAGGAATTCGTAGGCATTTTGCACGGAGGAAAAATCGTCCCCGCTGAGTGCCCCGCAATCGCGGAGGTCATCGAAGGGTGCCACGCCGTAGCGTGCGAAGCCAACCCATCGCAATAGTTGCAAGTCGCGAAGGGTTCCTTGGGAACGCTTGACGTTGGGTTCGAGCAGAAAGACCGTTTCACCGTAACGGCGGCGTTCCTCATCGCGCGATTTCTTAATGCCGGCCATCAATCGTCGCGAACGCCATTGGACGCTGTGGCGAAAGCGGTGCATGAAGGTCTCGAAAATCGCCGGGTTCCCCGCGAGCAATCGCGAATCGACGAGCGACGTACAGACCATCGCATCGCGGGTTGCCAGGGCGCACGCTTGCTTTATCGTGCGGACGCTATGGCCCAAGACGAGCCCCACATCAAAAACATCGCGGACCAACCGCTCGGCCAAGGGAAACAAGCGGCTCGTTGCGGCAGGCCGATGGAGAATCATCAGGTCGACGTCGCTATAGGGGGCGACGTCGCGGCGTCCGTATCCGCCGTGGGCCACGATCGCGATTTCGCTTAAAAGTCCCTTCGATCCCCCCTGGCCCAAATCCGCCAAGGCGTCTTCGATCAGGTCCATCATCACGGCATCGCGGAGGTTGCTCGTCAGAGCGCAGAGTTCCAGCCCGCGGCAACCGTCCCTGTGCCGAGCCTTGAAATCCTCGTGGCCTTTTGCAAGCCGCGCCTTGGCAGCCAGCACGTTGGAACGCATCATGGGCGATTGGAAAGGCTGGGGTGTTGTGTGACGAGTGAAATCGAAATGCGAACCCGCTTAAATTGCGTCGACGCCCGATTCCCCCGTGCGAATGCGAATTACATCGACCAACTCGGAGACGAACAGTTTGCCGTCGCCGACTTGTCCGGTCTGTGCCGAGGACATTATTGTATCGAGGACCATTTTCAACTTGGCATCGGTTACGACGACCTCCACCTTGACCTTGGGGACAAAATCGACCTCGTATTCCGTGCCGCGATACGACTCCGTATGGCCCTTTTGCCGCCCAAAACCACGGCTTTCCGTGATGGTCATGCCCGTGATCCCACGTTGCGCAAGAGCATTCTTGACGTCGTCGAGCTTAAAGTGCCGGATGACGGCTTCCACTTTTTTCATCGCTAGGTTCCTGAATGTCCGCGACGTGCGATTACCGGCACCGCACATCGGGCAGCTTCCACTGCAAGACTAGCTTACTTCAGGAGCGACGGATTGTCCAGACGAGCCTTTGGCCGGTGATATAACGGAATGTTGTGTATGAGGAGTTGAAAATGGCGGCGTACTTTGGGATTAAGTGGATCGTTTGAAGTGGTGCCGATTCCACGGACGGGGCAACTCCTTGAAATGGATGCCAGCCAAGGAGTCCGCGCATGCCCAGGAAGAGATCGGAGAATGTCGAGGAAGGTCGCCGCCCTCTGTGCCCATAATGCTTGAGACGGCGGCACCCGTTCGCTGCAGCGCATGGTTA
>JANXOJ010000512.1 GCA_025353625.1 Planctomycetota bacterium
TGCGTCGTCGGTGGCTTTCGCATCGTCGCCCGACTGGGCCTCTTCGCGAACCTCGGCGGCAGCGGCATCCTTGCCGTAGTGGCCGTCGACCGATTCCGAGCGATAGGTGAAATAGTCCTGGGCGTCGGCCGCTTCGGAAAACGGCGCATTCACGGTCTTGTCCGGTTCGTCAGACTTGGAATCGTCTTTCACGGTCAGTTCATCGGCCAGATCGGCCTTGGCAATTTCCGGCGTCGTGCCGTTGTCGTTTGCGGCCGGTTCGTCGGGAGTCGATGCGTCGGCACTCTCTGGGTAGTTGCCGCCCAAGTGGCCAAACTTGTACTTGTAGATTTCGCCGTAGCCTTCGCCGTTGGCGTCGGGTGTGGTGGTGTCGGCAACGTCCGACGCTTCGGATTTCGCCACGTCGGATGCCGTTTCATCCGCCGACATTTGGAAGTTGTCCGGATCGAGCGACGGAATCTCGGGCCGATCAACGTCATCGCTTGTCGCCAGCGAAGTGACGATCAAGGACGTGTTCCAGTCAACCATGACCGTTGCCGCCGGCGAGCCGCCAACGAGGTCCAGATTGCCGGGGACGATGGGCGATAGCGGGCCTGCAATGGCCGTCGCGCCGAACGAGAGTATAACGACGGCGGCACCGTGGCGAAGTTTCGACAGCGACCAGAACCAAGCACTACGGGAAAGTCTCATTTCGTAATTCCTCCAAGTAATGGGAGCCTACAAGGAATGTTGGGAGTTCATTTTGGGACCAACGAGAGCTTGAGTCTCTCGCCGGACCTCACCGGGCACGATGGAAGCTTGCAGCGGACCTGACGTCCTACACTCAAGCCTCCATCGTGCGAGCAATCGCGCGGTCCCCGAGGGGTCAGGGCCACGGAATCTTGTCGATAAACGGTATCGGTGAGAACTAAATGCGATCATTAGGCAATGGGCGCAGTATGCGTTATATGGATAGATTCAGCAGAGTGGCGAACATGCACAAAAAAACGGTCTCGGCAGTCATAACGAAACCACTATGCGCGTCCAGTTCTGAAAATGCGCGATGCAACGAATCTAATTGCCCAGTTCTGGCAAAATGGACCACCTGCCGAAACTTTTCCGTTTGGAGGGCCATCGCCGTTAAATCCGGCAAGCGTCCCGTTTTTTACCAGAAATTCCGCTGTGGAACGTGTCGGTGAACTCTCGGACCCGGCGGCCAAAAATTGGTTAATATGGTCACCCAGTGGCAATCCGGCTATACTGCGCTTGGGCTAAAATGATCCATCGAAGCCCGCAGGGCGAACAGAGATTGTACGTTGCCCCGCGTTGGAACCGTACCGTAAAGTTCCAATGCCGAATGGCAAAATGTGTTTTCGTGGCGCATCCGCACCGCTTCCTAGCTTGCGCAGCGGGCTAATATGCGGTAAACCCTGATTCGATCCATAACACCCTTATTTCGAGTGGAGCAGTGCTTTGAGTCGGACTGCGATTTTCTGTCTATTCTCGGGACTTGTTGGCGGGCTGCTGGCCGTAGCAATTACACGAGGCCCCCGGCTTGAGCCGGTGTTGTCCGCGCAAGAGCCTTTGACCGCGCCGGTGCGGACCCCACAGGCGGCAGTTTCAATCGATCCGCGAGTTGGTATCTCGGCAGACCCCCGCGCCAACGTCGATTACACACCGGAAGAGCGGGTGAACATCTGGGTCTATGAGCAGGCCAACCGGGCCGTGGTGAACATCACCACGAAGGGCTTCCAGGGCGAGCGATTTTTGCTGATGGAGGTTCCCTCCGAGGGTGAAGGGAGCGGTGCGGTCATCGACCAGCAGGGGCACATCCTAACCAACTACCACGTTGTGGCTGGTGCCAAGCAGAT
>JANXOJ010000531.1 GCA_025353625.1 Planctomycetota bacterium
CTTTATTCGTGGCACCCCAAACTTCGTTGTTTTTGTCGGGGGTTCGCATTCCACGGGCTTCGGTGGCGACGGGGTCTTCGGCAAAGCGGTCGCCTCGAAGGCTATCGCCGGCACAACCGCTCCAAAGCATCAACGAAAGAACCCCCGCAACCGCCCAACGGCCACGGTTTATCGGCGAGTACGCAAGAGCCATGACTTCTCGCCAAGATTTACCGATAATTCCTTGGAAAAGGCTTAACTACACTCGCAGGATTACACTCAAGCCTGAGATGCATCAAAATTCCTATCGGGCGGAAAATCGAGGTTGCACTTCCGCCTCAAGGCGGGACTACGAACGACAATGCGGTTCTCCTGCCTGGGAAACGGCTTCCCTTGCGTCGCTACTTGCTACGGATTACACTCCAGCCTGGAAGAGATCGAGTTTTCTATCGACAATCAAGATTCCTATCACGATCAGGTTCACGCAATTCGCGAGGGAGGGCATATGCGAACCACGTTTCTTGCCGGCCTTTTGGCAATTACCGTTTCGGGCTGCGGACTGGATGGGCCGGTGCCTGGGAAATCGAAAGACGCTGCACCGGCCGGGGAGGCTGCACTCGGGTCGACGGGCAACGCCGCAGACCTCAAGGGGGCGGTGCAAACGCTTGCCGACGCCCGTCGCGGCGTCACGACGAAACTCGTCGAATATGAATCGCCCATCGGCAAGCTTCATGCCTATGTCACGCCCGTGCCGACCGATGGCAAGAAGCACGCGGCGATCATTTGGATCACCGGCGGCGACTGCAACGCGATTGATGCGTGCTGGACCGACGGCCCGCCCGATAACGAGCAGACTGCGGCCGCCTTTCGCAAGTCGGGCATTGTGACAATGTTCCCCTCATTGCGCGGCGGGAACGATAGCCCTGGCACCAGGGAAGGGATGTTTGGAGAAGTTGACGACATCCTCGGCGCCGCCGCGTATCTCGCCAAGCAGGACGACGTCGATCCCAAGCGGATCTATTTGGGTGGGCACAGCACGGGCGGAACGTTGGTCCTGCTCGTCGCGGAGTGTTCGGGGCGGTTCCGGGCGGTCTTCTCCTTCGGCCCCGTGGCGAGCATCGCCCAATACGGCGGCCAGTTCGCGTTTCACGATCTCAAAGATATGCAGGAGACGCTGCTTCGCTCGCCGGGCACCTGGCTGCCGTCGATCAGCGTGCCGACTTTCTTGATCGAAGGGACGGAAAAGGGAAACATGGATGCGGTGAACTGGATGGCGAATCAGTGCAAGAATCCGCTCGTCCACTTCTTGCCCGTCAACGGGGCCACGCATTTCAACGTGCTCGCTCCCGCGGAGAAGCTCATCGTTGCGCAGATACTCCAAGATACGGGCGAGCGTTGCAAGATCGAGCTAACGGAAGAGTCGCTCAATCGAGCGTTTGCGGGCGGCCGGTGACAAAAGTTGGGGACAGGCCATGCGGCTCCAGATCGGCATCGCTTCGCGCCGCCGCAGTTCACCACGCGCCGTCATGTCCATGGACTTGCCGCGCTGAGCGGCCGGGTAATCGGCGCGCGCTACAGCATGGGCGCCACGGCCGTCGGGGCGAACCAACACCGACTGGCTGCCCGCCCGGAACTGCTGCAAGTCGTGGAAACGCTCGCTGCGCGGCTGCAAAGGAGAAAGTAAAGTGGTAAGTGGCGGTCTGACCCTGACTCCCTGCGCAGACGCAATTCGAGCAGTTAGGGCGCAGGTGAATTCCGGAAGAATGGGCGCGGCCATCGAAGTCCGCATCTTGACAACGACCGGAGAATACGTTTGGAGACCATAGAAATGAGCTATACATATCATTTGCTTTGCGTGGACACTCTCGAAGTGCTCGACTTAGGAAAGTTCGCATGTCTTGACGAAATGGGCATGCCGGTTCCGTGGCGGGCAACAGGCTGGCTTGACCAGTCGGACGGGCACCGCGTCCAAGGCGATGAGCTGCGCCGTGTCGTAGAGAGATTTCTTGTTCTTCACCGAGGCAAAGAACTTCGAGTCGTCCCCGGCGAATTCCTTAATGAAATTGACCCAACCGGCGAAGCGCTTCGGCGCATCGACGCGTTCTCGGAAGTCATGGAGCAGTTGGTAAATCCTGAGCCAGACACCAATGATGAACTGCGTGCCATCCCGTTCGAAGTCACAGATCGCCTCAAACGAGCTTGCGCCCAGAGGGCAGTTAGCGGCGGCTAAACAGGCATGGTGGGGCAGCGCGACAAGCGGCGGTTGCAAGGACTACCTGGCCTATGTCTCGGGGGGACACAGGGTCGGGGAACACAGGGTCAGACCGAGATTTACCACTTTAGGCAATTGGCGGCGTGTGACCGCGACGGTGAGATGGAGCCATGCCTCGACCGGCTCGCATCACTTTCCACGACGCCGTCTACCATGTCACCAGCCGCGGCAACGGCCGGGCGGATATCTTTTTC
>JANXOJ010000548.1 GCA_025353625.1 Planctomycetota bacterium
CGTGCCTTTCGTGGTTCATAGTCTTTCCAACGCTCGCCCCGGCCAAAATTGGCAAAAGCTGAAATGCACCTCGATAGCCCCCAATCCATAACCAAACAACTCAAAGAGAAAGGGCTTGCGGCCACATGCCGCAAGCCCTTAACCTCTAATACCTTAAAAAGGTGCGCGAGAGAGGACTTGAACCTCCACGGGATTGCTCCCACCAGGTCCTGAGCCTGGCGCGTCTGCCAATTCCGCCACACGCGCGAATGAAGACGACTCCCTTGGAGTCATCGTTATCGCCCTTCCTTTTTAGAATAAAGCGGCTGGAAAAGCAAGCGGTGGGCCAGATTTTTTTGGTAGCGATTGATTTGGGCGCAAACTAACCAACGTCGTCTAAAAAAGAGGGCTGCCACCCTCCGTGAGGAAGGCGGCAGCCCGTCGCAAATGCGATTCAACAGTCCCTAGCTGCTTATTGGCCGATATAGAACGGATCGCTGCCGTTCTTCGTGATCAGGAAGAAAAAGGCGGCCGGGTCGAGCCGCTTGCTGACCGACTGAACCGAACCATCCACCATTCCACCCATGCACACGGCCGGGTGGGCCGAGGATGGACCATACGCCGTTGCCTTCGACCAAGTCGGAACTTCGTTCGCGCCATTGTTCGTCCCCTGAGGGCTGAAATCGTACATCATGAAGTCCTTCATTGCCGACGTACTCACCGGCGACGAATCTCCCAAATCGCCGTTGTAACCGGTAGGGCTGAAGTAGGTATACGGAGCGGTGGGCTTGGGTCCGCTCGGCAGTCCCGTGGCACCCTTGGGGAAGCCGACCATCAGGCAATCCTTGCCCACAAGCCAACGGCTGTAGGTATCGTCGATGGTTTCGAGCGTTGCAATCGTATGCGACGTGCCGTCCGGAATATCGGCAAAACGAACGCCATTGGTGCTCGGAATCATAACGCCGTCAGGATGGAGCGAACTCGTTCCATAGGGTGCCGCGCCGGACCCCGTCACCAAATTCAAGCTGTTGACGGTCGTGGCGGCCACACCCTTATAGTTCGTCAACGCGCCGGTCGGCGGGGAGGCAGTCGGTGCCAAGAAAAGCTGGTTGGCATTACTCGGACATACGAATTCCTTGATCGATGTCTGATCTGCCAGACCCATCGGAGTCCCGGCCGCTGCCGCCTCAGGATCGCCCTGACGATCGAGCGTCTTGTAAAGGTTGTCGTACTCCATGAAGGGAAGAATCTTGACCAACCAACTGTAGGCACCCTTGCCGCCGACCGACTTATTCGTGTTCAGCGGAGCACCGGCGGGCAAGCTTTGGAACGTGCTGGCGTAGTTCTGAAGTCCCAAACCAAGTTGCTTCACCTTGTTGGTACACGAAGCCCTCCGCCCAGCCTCGCGCGCCGCGTTGATCGCGGGCAGCAACAAACCGATAAGAATGCCGATAATGGCAATCACCACGAGCAATTCGACGAGGGTAAAGCCCCGTCGCGACCTTGTTGTGACCATGAGTCACCTCCGTTGAAAAAAATATGAAGAAAAACACGCGGCGACCATCGCCGCATTCCTAAAACCCGAAATTAAGAAGATAAGAACCATAATGCGGATTGGCTACCGCAACTCTCCCCCGTCTTGAACGGAAACCGAGCGATTTGCTCGCAATGCCCGTCGATCCGAAGCCGAGTGAGGTCAGCAACGAACGCCGAACCAAACGCAAGCCGTCTCCTAATTCATCTTCGTCCAAAGATGCCAGTCCAAAAGAGAAGAATCTTGCCGCCGAGCGACGAGGCTCCCTCCTCTATCCGTCCGTAATTGTACACCATTTCGCAATTCGTTGTCAAATAGATTTTGTATTTTGATGAAGCCGGACTCCTCTCCATCTCGACCTCCACTTGGCACACCACCCATATTGCGAAAATAGATTGTCAACAAGGGGTATGCGAAACCCTTTGACAATCGTCGGGTGAAATGCCCCATGCAGTCGAAGTTATTTTGAACGAGTTTGGTCCGAAAAAGAGAGAATGAGCCTCGATTTGCCCCACTTCCGGCGATGTTTGAAGGA
>JANXOJ010000562.1 GCA_025353625.1 Planctomycetota bacterium
CCGGCAGAACGGACCTACTTACCAAACAGTCCATCTTAGTTGAATGTTGGCTTGAAGGCCAGTCCCGTATTCGCGCCTGTTCGGCAAAACGGTTCCGCACATCGGTTCGGCACAACCCTTGCCCAGACCGCATTTATGGTAGAGAATGGGCGATCCCATTGCGACAAATCGACAATCGTTGGAGAAACTTTATTATGGCGGACGCGACGGAAATTCTAACCGGCAAGGCACCGGCCTTTTCGCTCTTGAACCAGGACGACAAGAAGGTGGCTTTGAAGGATTTGGCCGGCCATTGGGTCGTGCTTTATTTCTATCCCAAGGACGACACGCCCGGCTGTACGACTCAGGCGTGCGAATTCACAACAAACTGGAAGCAGTTTGAAAAGCTCTCCGCGCGTGTGATCGGCGTCAGCCCCGACTCGCCGGAGAGCCATCGAGAATTCATTGCAAAGTTCAAACTGTCGATTGAACTGCTTAGCGACCCAGAACACGAGGTCTTGGAGAAGTATGGTGCCTGGGGCGAAAAGAACAACTATGGGAAAATCTCGCAGGGCGTGCTGCGGACAACCTACCTGATTGACCCGCAAGGCAAGATCGCACACAGTTGGCCCAAGGTCAAGGCGGCCGGTCATGCCGAAGCCGTGGCCGAGAAACTGGCCGAGTTGCATGCTGCCGCGAAGTAGTCGAGACAACCGGACGGAGTTTTCCACCCGCGCAGCACCGCTTGCCGAGCGGACCCTTGCGTTTATTCCAAGGAACAAAATCGATTTCTTCCCAAGACTTCGATACACGACGGCCCCTTCCAACAGAAGGAACCTACTTCGCGCGGTTTCTCACTAACCCCGGAAAAACCTCCAGGCTGAGATCCTCGAACAGGCCCGCTTTGAAGCGTTCTAGGGCGATAGCTCCCATGATGGCGTTGTCGGTACATAAACGCAGCGGGGCGATATGAAGTTGTATGCGGCGGGACGATGCTTCTTCTTGCATCCGCGTGCGGAAGCGGGCGTTGGCCGCCACACCGCCGCCGACGCATAACGTTCGCAATCCCGATTGCTTTAGCGCGGCGAACGACTTGTCGATGAGGATATCGACCACCGCTTCTTGAAAACTGGCCGCCAGGTCGCCGACCGTCTGCGGGCAAAGCTCGATCTGCGAAAAGTCGGGACGGCCCGGCCCGGCGATGCGATAACGAACGGCCGTCTTTAGCCCGCTGAAACTGAAATCCAAACGGTCATCTTCACCTAGGAACGAGCGCGGAAAGCGGTACGCCTGGGGATTCCCTCCTTCGGCCGCCTTTTGAATGGCTGGCCCGCCGGGATAGGCCAGCCCGAGCATCGCCGCGACCTTATCGAACGCTTCGCCGGCGGCGTCGTCGATCGTGCCGCCTAGCAACGTGAAATCGAGCGGACCTTGGCAGCGATAGAGGCTGGAATGTCCGCCGCTAATAATCAGGCCCACGCAGGGGAAGACATCATCGCTGCCCGCCGCCATGCGGCAGGCGTAGATGTGGGCTTGCAAATGATTGACGGCCAGCAGCGGCTTGTTGAGAGCCACGCACAAGGCCTTGGCAGCTACCAGCCCCACCAACAGCGAGCCGGCCAGCCCCGGCGTATTGGCCACGGCCACGGCATCGATGTCGGCTATTGTCAGATGGGCGCGTTCCAACGTTTCGTGGATCACCGGCAGGATGCGTTCGAGATGAGCACGCGAGGCGATTTCCGGCACCACTCCGCCGAACCGCCGATGCAAATCATCCTGCGACGCCACGACCGACGACTTGACTTCCAGCGTGTCGGTGACGATCGCGGCGGCCGTTTCGTCGCAGGTGGTCTCGAGAGTGAGGAGGTGCATGGGGGAAATGGGAAGTCGGTGCGTGGAGATTGGTTGTCAGTTGTCGGCGGGGAGAGGGGAGAAATTATCGGCTACACTTTTCATCTTGAGTGGGTTGCGAGTGCTACCCCATTTTACCGCACGGTGGACCATTCGTCGAGTATTGGCCTTTCCACGGCGCACAGAGCTGCAAAGTCAGCGAGTGCCGATAAATCCGAGTTGATGGAGGACGGCGAGGGGGGCCCACTGGACGAGTTCTGCCGTGACTCGAAGCGGCTGGCCGGAGGGCTGGATCAGGCGGAGGAGGCTCAAGGCCGCGTTGGTCAGCGAGGCGAAGGATTCGGCCAACCCTGGCCGCTTGGTATAGTGCCGATCTTCGTCCCACCAGCGGTCTTTGGTGAAATGGA
>JANXOJ010000575.1 GCA_025353625.1 Planctomycetota bacterium
GTGCCGAAGGCGTTTACTTTTGCGGTGGCGACCAATGGCCATACGTGCAAGTTTTAGTACAGGGCGCGCTAGGAGGAAATCTTGCCTCCCAGGTCATTAGCGGAAGAAACAACGATAAGCAATCGGTGGTGGGCGGGACAAGTGCCGGTTTGGCGATTCTCGGCAAGTACGTTTTCAGCGCGAAATGGGGTGGCGTCGATAGCCACGATATGCTTCAGAACGTCGCTAACCGCCAGTTTATCCAGAATGGTCACACGGCAATCGTGAGCAACGTGCTCAATCTCGAATTGCTGACCAACCAAAATGTGCTGACGGAGACACATTTTACCGACCGCAAAAAAGCATCGTTAGATTTGAGCGATCACGAGGTTTTTCGACTTGGCCGTTTTATGGAGTTCCTTGGATCGATTTATGTTGAAGGAGGGGCTGCAAAAGGCATCGCCGTCGACGATAGCACCGCGCTGACGATCGATAAGGATGGCTATTGTACCGTCCGTGGTTCAAAGGCAGTGTACTTCACCAAGCCGAATCCCACTGGTTTTTCGGTTCAGGTCGTTAACCCAATGCCTGGCGTCGCTTTCCTTAATATTAACGGGATGGCATTCCGCTATTGGCTGCCCAGCAAACAGCAATTTTACATTGGCAAGGGTTGGGACAACGATCCGGTCGCAACCGATCACATTACGGTAGAAAATGGAGTGGTCACATGGCTAAACAACGAGCCGTATTTTTAATAGTGGTCACGTTGCCCGATATTCTGGCTTGCAGGACCATGAAGATGGCCACCATCGCTGCTGGGATTATATTCGGAACTTGGTCTGCCTTGTCGGGCCAGCAGTTTCATACGGAGCCTTTGCAAGAGGACAGAAATGTCGATTTTGTTGAATGGATACGGCGAACCGAACCGAGCCACTCGCTGGATGAGCGGATGGTTGCAATCGGCTCACTTGAATCGATTGCGGTGCGCCAACTTATACACTTCCACGACACATCACGGCGGAAGCTGGGCGACGATTGGGTCAATGCAAACATTGTACCTACTTTATCAAAGCTGCTCGATTTCAGGACCACAGAAGTCCGAACTCGAGCCGCGTCAGCGTTCTGTGGGATTTCAAGGGAAATGCAAGCCACCAAGTCTGCACTTCCCAGATTAATTCAGCTATTGCGCGATCCAGACGACAACGTCCGCAGCAGTGCGGTAAGCGTATTCGTATTCAGGGGCCCCGATGCAGAGCCAGCCGTGCTCGAATTGACGCGCATTGTCAAAGAGGACAAAGACCCCTACATTCGCGAGCATGCAGCAATGGCACTGCGAACAACCAGTATCAAGTCGCAGCACATGCTGATTGATCTTTTGGACGAAAAAGATGCAAAAACGCGATTGGCGGTTGCCGAGGCACTTCTTGGCAAGTACAAGGGAACCGATGTACAAGACGAACTCAGAAAATCGGTGCCGAAACTCAAGCTTCTTCTCCACGACGAAAATGCCGAGTTACGTCGCGCCGCAGCTGAGGCTTTGCGGTTCCAAATGGCCGATCATAACGACTGTGTGACCGAACTGACTAAGGCCCTTGCGGACAAAGACGCCAATGTCCGCTATGCGGCTGCCATCAACGTATTGGAATTAGGCGAGGCAGCCAAGCCCGCGTTGGACGAAATCCTCAAAGTGACCAGCGATGAGAACACGCTCTTCTGCCGCCAACTAACGATCGCGTTGCCGCGAGTTGGTCCCGCGACGATCCCCGGCCTGATCAAGCTGCTGGCCGACAAAGACGCCAACGTGCGGGCGTACGCCGCCGATGGGCTGGGCAAGTTCGGCGCGGCCGCCAAGGAGTCGGTCCCCGCCTTGAAGGGGCTCTTGAAAGACATGGGTGACGTCTACGAGTTGCAGGGCTGCGTCTGCAACTTTGCCGGACGGGCGCTCGCCGAGATTACCGGCGACAAGAGCTATCTGGACCACCTCCCGCCACTGCCTAAGGACGGATTATAATGCATCCGTATGCATTACCGATGACCTACGCTCCGCACGACACGTTTCGCAACGGCTCTCCCTGGGATCCGTACTATCCCAAGGGCGACGCCCCCGGCGGCGACGATGGCACCGCCGGCGGCGCGATGTTCCGCGCCACGATTGCGGACAAGCAAGGCCAGCGGCTCCGCGTGAATATCACGCTCACCGATGAGCACGAGGGCTATTCGTTTTACCATCGCGGCGATGTAACCCAGCCGGCAGGAAAGAACTGGGTTGACACGGCCGTCCAGGGCCAGGGAGGGCTGATGCTCGTAGGCGGTGGCGAACATCCACTCGACGCCTATAGTTGGTTCGGCGGCCAAGCCACGCACGGCGATATTGTAGTCATCGCAAATCAGAAGGACCAAACGGAG
>JANXOJ010000610.1 GCA_025353625.1 Planctomycetota bacterium
CCGTTTGCAACACGTAGTAGAAGATTGGTGTGAGGAATAATCCGAAGAAGGTTACGCCCAACATGCCGCTAAAGACCGACGTGCCTAGCGTCTGGCGTATTTCAGCACCGGCACCACTAGCCAGCAAGAGCGGAACGACGCCCAGAATGAACGCAAACGATGTCATGATAATGGGCCGCAAACGCAATTTAGACGCTTCCACCACGGCATCGTATGGCTTAGCACCTTGCTCGCGAAGTTGCTTGGCAAATTCAATGATAAGCACCGCATTCTTACAGGCCAAGCCGGCAAGCACCACGAATCCGATTTGTGTGAAAATGTTGTTGTCCATGCCGCGCAGCCAGACGCCGATCAGCGCGCAGAGTATGCTCATCGGCAGGATCAGGATGATCGCGCACGGCAACGACCAGCTTTCGTACTCGGCAGCGTGCGTCAGGAATACGAGAAGAATGCACAGCGGGAAGATATAGATCGCCGTGTTCCCCTCCGTCTTCTCCTGATAGCTAAGCTCCGTCCACTCGGCATTCATCGAGGCCGGCAACTCCCGTTTGGCGACGGCTTCCATAGTGTTCATGGCCTGCCCGGAACTCATGCCCTTGGGCCAGCCGCCATTGACGGCTGCCGACGTGATGTTTTGATAGCGGTTCACCAGCACGGGGCCGGTTGAATCGCGAACCGTGGCCAGCGTACTCAAGGGAACCATCTCGCCCGTGGAATTGCGGACGTTGATTTTTTCGATATCTTCAGGCCGGAGCCGGAACTGCGAGTCGGCCTGGAGATTGACTTGCCAAGTGCGGTCGAACTGGTTGAAGTCGTTGACGTAGTAACCTCCGAGAAACACCTGCAAGGCATTGAAGAGATCGCTAATTGCCACGCCCAGGCTCTTGCACTTGGTGCGGTTGACATCGAGATAAAGCTGGGGCGCGTTCGCGCGACACATGCCGGGGACCATTACCCGCTTGCCAAGTTTCGGCAGGGGATTCTCGAAAATGCCACGAACTTGAATAGTGCCTGAGGTTTTGTCGATCTGATTGTCGGCAAAGTCGAATAGCCCTCGATGAGGAAAGCCCGTTTCATTATCCAAGCCGGCCATCACGACCGCTTTGGAGCGGTCGGCAAGCACGATTCTTCCTGCGCGAATCTCCGATTGGACGCGCAGAAGGCGGCGTTCGTCGACGTCAAAGTTGATGTACATGGGATCGACCGAGACGATGGTGGTGAGCGTTTTGTCGTTCGCTGTGATCAGATTCCCCACGCCATATTTCGCGGAACTGATCTGACCATTGATCGGAGCGCGAATCTCGGTGAAGTCGAGGTTGAGCTTGGCCGATTCCGCATTCGCTTCGGCTACCGTGACGGAGGCGACCGCTTGGTCAAAAGAAGCAGCCGACTGGTCGAGCTCCGACTAACTGACGGCGCGGGTTTGAACCAGTTCCTTATTCCGCTTGAATTCGGCCTTTCGGAATTTCAAATTCGCCTTGTTCAAAGCAATCTGAGCAAAGGCACTGTTGTAGGTGGCTCGAAACGGTCGCGGATCAACCACAAAGAGCAGCTCGCCCGCCTTGACCTCGGCCCCGTCTATGGGTGGGGTCTTTTCCAGGTAGCCCGTGACGTGGGACCGGACCTCCACCGAATCCTTAGCGGCAACGCGGCCAGTGAAGTCTTCGTGGTCCTGTATTTCCGCCTCGACCGGCAGGCCAACGGTGACGGGCACTGGCCCCTTCGGCGTAAGGGCCGCCGGCGGCGGCTTGCAGCCGCAAACCAGTAGCGCAGCGGTAGTCAAGCCAAAAAAACGTTTGGGAGCAACGCACGCGGTTGAAAAACGATAATGCATGTCGAGTATCTAGGGACTGTCGGGAACGAGCCACTCTTTCCGGAGGACGATTACGGTAATGTTCGCGCGGTTGGCTTCGGTGCCTCGCTCGTAGTTGGGGCGGTTTTTGCCGTTTCGGCGACTTGCCGCCGCAAGGTGATTTCTGGAATATCGGTCTGCCGTTCACCGTTGACGGTGCGATCTTTGGACTGGAGCGTTAAAGTTGTCGCATCGACTCTCGTCAAAAAGTTTGTGGTTGAGACTGGGGTTCCGTTGGAAAGCGTGCCGGAAAACTTAATCAACCAACGATCGCCGTCGCGGACCCATAGGTTTTCGCCAAAACCGCCGTCGGAATCAAAAACCCACGAGCGAATGCACTGCGAGCGCGGATCCCAACCGATAACCTCCGTGCCGCCGTGGAGCAGCGCGGCCTTGCCCTCGATTTTGAATTTGCGGATCAAGTAAGCATGGTTCTCGGTCCAGTCAAAGCTGTTTTGCAGTTTGATATCGCTTTGCAGTCCGGTTTCCTGCGACCACTGGCCGACCAGCCAATCTAGTTCTTTCAGATGGTCGGTCGGGCCGGAATCGTGAAGGATCGATTCGCGACCACTTTCAATCAGCCAGCCGCCGGTCTGCCGCACCAAGACGAGGCTGAAGCGGGGTTGACCACCGCCCATCGCCGGCTTGGGCTTCACCTCGGCGATGCCTTCGACTAAGGCGAGGTTTTCATTGACGACTCTCGACGAGAGGACGCGAAAAAGCAGCTTGCCATCCTTGTGGCCGGCAAGCGATTTCTCAAAAGCCTTCGCGATGTTGTCGCGGCCCGTGATTCGATCGCCGGCCGGGCCGATGAGGTCGCCGCCAGACGTCCAACAG
>JANXOJ010000650.1 GCA_025353625.1 Planctomycetota bacterium
CTGCGGCCACTCGATTTGGGCGATGTATTCCACGCTAGCGACGACGACTTGTAAAATACCGAAGCCGCTGGCGCATGAGACCACGGCGGCGAGACAGGTCAGGCGAATGAAGTTTATGGAGCGATGCGAGGTAGCTTGGGACGAAGTAGCTTGGGACATGGTGGGGTTCCTGTGTCTATGGGTACGTTAGGGTGGATCGTTTTTCTTCCTGAACTTTTCGCGGTATTTTTGCAAGGCTTTTTCTTTGAGCGACATGAAGCCTTGCAGCATCCGCTCGGACGCTTGATCGGCCTGCTCGGCCACTTGTGAGGAAACGGATTTTATTTCCTTCGAGGCCGAATGTAGCCAACCGAACTCAGTTTTGTCGTCGTGCGACGTGTTGGGCGACGATTCGGAATCCGACTCGACCGCCACACGCTCATCGACAACCCGCAGCAAGAGCATCGTCGTGTCGTCCACGCGCATTTGTCGCTCTTGTCGCAGCCAGGCAATGCCGGAACGCCAATCGTCGTCCGACATTTGCCAGAAGTCGTCCCAGCTCGGAGGGTCGCCCGTCTCGTAAGAGCGCACGGCCCATTCGGCCAAGGCATCGGTGCAAAGCACCAACTGATCGCCAGGATAGCACATCTCATCGAGAAAAGCGAATTCCAGCAAGTGGTCGCGTTTCAGATCGACGCTGCCCAGCACGATGGGGTCGGCCTCGAACTGCTCGGCGGTTTGCATGGGAAACGTGCGAACGAGCTCGCCGCCGCGAATCTGGAACAGGCAACTATCGCCCACGGCGTAGGCCATAAGACGGTATCCGCCAAAACTGCCTTCGTGGCTATTTTCGACCGCATGGGCTCGCAGGTAGAGTAATGTGGAAAACGCCCCGGCGGGCAATTTGGCCTTTTGGAACCAAGCCAGGCTGGAGGTGTCGATGCTGGCGGCCCAGCGTCGACGCTGGGCTTCCAGCCATGTTGCAAAGGCGTCCGCATCGTGAGGGTTGGGGCTATCGGCCACGGCCGCTTCGGCGAGAATGGCGGCCCAAGGCCCGGAGAAGAGGGCCGACGAAACGCCATCGGCAATCGTGGCGATGCCGTGCTCGGCGTCGAAGCAACTTGCGTCCTGATAGGCCGAGGACTGCTCGGGGTCTTTGGCCAGCGTCAGAAGTCGTGTGTCAAATCGCATCGTCACTGTTCGATTATTCAGATCGGCCGATTGTTCAGCACGAGCCGCCTGCGGCAACTCGTCCGGCATGGATTGCGTCAAGGATTCCATCGAGCAAAAAGTCAAAGCGGGCGTTGACGACAAAGCCGCGTGCCTTGGACGAGGGAAGCCGCTTTTCGGCGGTCAACCGCTGGGCGGAAAGCAAGGGACTCGTGCGCTGCCAAAAGGCGGCCAACTCAGGATCGTCGATCTTCTCGTCCGAGGCCGGGTAGGACAACGACCGAGAGGGCAACTCCGTCTCAATCAGATGGTAAAGCATCGCGCCGCTGCGGTCCAGAGACTCGAGAGCCGGAATCGTCGTTTCTCGGTCGCATTGTCCACGGCTAAGATGCAATACGACTGCGCAGCCGCCAGGGTGTTGGTGTCGCCAAGTACCAAGAAGCTGCTCGACGGCGGCAAATGCGGGCCGAATGGCAATGGTCGAGGGCAGGGCAGGGGGGTGTTCGATGTAAATCGACCGCTTTCGGTTGATTGTAATTAGGCCACCGATGCCGTTGGACATTTTTTCGGTGATCTCGACAACGCGGATTGCTTCGGTAGCCAAGTCGGCAGGCGTAACCGTTTGCCGGCCAGACAAAAATCCGTCGAAGGATCGAAGTTCGGCTTGCCCGCTGCGGCTTGCTCCGTAGGTCAAGATGGCGGTTTCGAGAGGCTCTCCGGTGGCTCGTTTGGCAATCAGCGTTAGCAAGTCGTTGGCGTGGTCCTGCAACCGCGTCCAGGTTCTTTGTGATGTTGCAAAGTCTGGATTTGAAACCGAGCGGTCGACGAGGAATATCAATAGTGCGGCAGCATGGCCTTGTGGTGCAGCCGTCTCGGCTGCACGGATTTGAGGTGCGACCGTTGCGGCTGCAGGTGCAGGCGAGTCGCCTGCACCACAAAATTTGGCTTCCGACGGCATTTGAGCATACGCTTTGACCAGCGACAGAATGCGGATTACGTCGGCGACCGTGGCGTTATACACCATGCCCCGTGCGCCGTGGCTGACCGGCAAGCGGGCGTCGCGCAGCGCGGCGACCATGAACTCCGGCAAGCCGCTCGACCAGCGGAACAAATCGCGGGGGGCGCCTTGCGGTAGGTGGAAATCGTTGGATGGAAACAGCACCGGCTGGCCCGGCGCGGTTCCACCGATGTGGATGTGAAACAACAGCGGCGGTCCGGCGGGCGACGACAGGGCTTGCACGCGCTCGACGGCGGTTTCCACCTGCTGCGGCAGCCAATCGCTGACGAAGCTGAAAATCAGCGGAGGCTTGGTCCAGATCGTTTCGTCCGTCGTGCCGGCGACTGCCAGGTGCCGCACGTAGGCATAGCCCAACACGGGCAAGATGCCGACGCCGATTTGCGGAACGTACCAGATTGGAAAGCGAATCGTTTCCTCCTGCTTGCCGCCGATGGGCATCGGCAAACGCCGCACTCGGCTTTCGACCGTCAGCGGAGCAGCGGCTAGGCTGCTCGTGGGAACGAAACGCTTCCCGGCCAACGGCCCGCCCCATCGGCAGCCGATGTCCGCGCCGCCGGCCCCATCGCTGCGATATCCAGCCACGGCGACCTCCAGATCGGCCTGGGTGCTAAGTTGGTTCAAGAGTGAATTCAATGCCGTGGCGATGCTTTCGGCCTTCGACTTCGTCCCTCCGGCGATGCAGCCGCGCAACCCTTCGGACTCGTCGATCAAAAAGATCGCGCGTCCGCCGACACGAGTTTCGGTAGTAGTAGGAGGCTGTTGCATTTCGGAGGGGTTCGGGGGAACGACGAATGACGAAAATCAAATGTCGAACGAATGACGCAATTCAAACTACGAAGGGTGTTTTGTATTTCGATATTTCCTCAAAGTCTCGGCTTTTGTTTTCGACCATTTGCTTTTTGTCGTTCGGGCTTCCTTACCTCAACCCGGGTGCTGCTTGCGTGCCCATGTTGAGGAACTGGATCAGGCACACCATATCGGCATTGAAGGCCATGCCGCGAGCATTCGCTTGCAATGGAAAGCCCTCCGCTTGACCGTGCCGGAAAAACGGCTCCGGCAGCACGCTCGACATGTGAAACAATACGCGGGCCAGCTCGTCGGGCAAGCCTTGATCGCTCGACGGAAACATGAACGGGTCGGCGGCCGTCATCGAAAGGTGGCAATTGAACAGAAGCACGTTGCCATCCTCCGTGGCCAGCGATTTCAACGAATCGGCATAGGGAATCGGATTGCCGTCTTGCGATTCGCCGTCGGTAATATGGACGACGATGGGCGGAAAGCTCCGTGGATGCTGGGCGATCCACTCGCTCAAGACTTGGTGGGCCAGATAAAGCATGTGGCACATCGGCGTCCCTCCTTCGGCGCGCGGATCGACCCAGACCGGCATCTCGCACGGTACCTGAAATATCTCGCCCGTCTCTTCGTCGGGTAGATATTGCATCCGCGTGTCGATGCGTGCCGGGTGGGAGCCGATGTCGGGGATGGATACGAGCATCCGCCCGGCGAGCGGGCCTTGCAAGGCCGATTCGATGATCGGATTGGCCTGTTGGTCGGTGCGGTATCCGAAGACGCCGATATCCATCCAGTCCTTGATCCCTTCGTCGCCGCTGGCCCGGATAGCCATGTTTTGCAGCCAGCCGTTGATGGCCGCGATCAGTTCGTCGCACTTGCGATTCGCTGAATTGCCCAGCGGCTCTTCCATCGAGAACGATTGGTCCAAGAGGAAGAGAAAGCACGCCTTGTTCTGGCGGCTGATCGATTGCGTGTAGGGTGCTCGATTCATGATGCGCTCAGGTTGCCTCCTCGGTTTCGCCGCGTCGCGAGAAGAGCTTGGACCACTTCCAACGCGAGCGGGACTCAATATGACCTAAAACAAGCGGCGGACTATGAAGCTTATGAAAGCCGAGATCGACGACCGCCCAAACGACGACGCAACTCCCCTCCCAACCCTTTTCAACTGGGATCAATCGCTGCGAAGCGTTGGCCGTCCACTGTTCGAGTGCGATCGTCTCGCGCCAAGTGGCGACCACCTGCTCGGGATCATCGTCTGCCTTCGGCTCGCTGGCATAAACGGCAAGGATACAAAGGTCGGCGAACCGTGCATCGGGCCATTGCCAGGTGGCACGAAGGTGTCCTTGCGGCTCCTCGACGGGGCTCAACGCCGGTTGTTCGGCTGCCGCCACAAGCCCCAGCTTGTCGAGCGGCAAGACTTCCGGGCGAAGCCATGCAATGAGTGTCTCTTGAAACGGTGCGAAGCGATCGGCCTGCGCGCGGATGGCGCGGACGTTGAACTGCTCGCGAAAATCGGCCGGTGCCGTGGAGGGCCTCGCCGCTGGTGCTTCGTTGGTTTCATCGGTCGCATCCGATGGCAATTCATCGCCGTGAGATTCCGCCGATGCACCGCCTTCGACGGCCTCTTGCAATGCCGCCAGCAACGATTCCGACTGGCCCAACCGCTGCCGAGCGGCGGCAACCCCATCGGCAGTAGGCTGAGGCAGGGGGTAGGTGGCCAAACAACGTTTGCTGCCCCATTGAATAATTACCGCGTCGTCGTGCGCTTCGATAGCCGCTTGAAGCCGCTTGAGCACCTCGCGCCGCACGGCCGCCATTTGATAGACCGGCTGCCACTTGGCCGCTTCTTTGCAGTCGGCCATGAGCTTCTCTTTCCAAACGGCCAGAATGCGGCGATCGCGCTCGTCCAGCGGTAGGTCGCCGGTGACCTTGGAGAGGGCCTTGAAGACCGGTAATCGCTCTTCGGCAACGGCTATTCGCATACCCCATTCGATGCTCACGAACTGCTCGCACTTGGCCGCTTCCACGGCTCGCCAGGCATCGACGATGGCCGACTCGCTCGTCCCTTCGTTCAATGCCTTTTCCAGTTGGGCGAACGATTTCACCCGCTGCCGGGCTAGCCTTGCGCGATCGCGAAGGCTGTGAGCATACCCCTTGGGCAATCCGGCGGCGGTTACGGCAAGACCCTTTTCGCCCGAGAGACTGACCTTGCCGGCGGAACGCTGCGTGAGGTGGCGGAGCCGTTCGATGAGTTGCACCCGCTGCCGTGCATCGACCACGCGCTGACGCTGTTCTTCCGCCGGGGGAAAGCCGGTGAAGAGCGATTCGTTCCACGCTTCGGCCAGCGTGCGGTCGGCCGTTTCGCTCATCTCAGTCGAAAGCCGCGCGAACTTGACCCACGCTTGCTGGCGGCAAATATGTTCGTAGGCTTGATAGATCAACGGTTGCAGTCGGGCAGGCGCATCGCGAAAGTGGCCGCGACGGTTCAAGAGATCGACGGCCGCGTCGAATTGACCGTCCGTCAGCAGTCGCTCGACCTCGGCATAGCTGTTGGCCAATTGCCCCAGCGGCGGCACACCTTCCATCCGCGACTGCGCCAGGCCGAATAGGTTTTCGGCCAGCGACTTCAAGTCGTTGTTGCCGAGTTGAATCAGATCGTAGTAGAGCGCGGACTGGGCCGGGTTCTGGAAATCCTCGCGACGGAACATCAGCTTATCGTAGCCTACCTGCTCGACGTACTTCATCCATAAGCCCGGCTGAATAGCCAACGCGCGCAGGGCGACATAAATCAACAGGGCCGAAAAGTTGTCGAGATCGAGCGAAAGCAGCGTCGCCGCGCCGCGATCGGGATGTTGATACGGCTCGACGCCGATCTCCAAGTTCCGCCGCCCGACCAGCGGCGGCACGCACATGCCGTCGTAGTCGACCAGTTTGAGCAGGCCCGTCGAACTGACCATCACGTTGGCGTGCTGCAAATCGCCATGTGCGACCGAATTGTCGTTGAGTTCTTGAATCGCCTCCAGCCAACGGTCGGCAATCTGAGCAATCGCATCGCGGTTGCCTTCGGCGCATCGCGAACGCAGCCAGTTAAATAGCGTTTCGCCCTGGACCCATTCCATGATGATCAGCGGATACCACTTGCCGTCGCCCGCCGAGCGGATGCTGCGGTCGCGGTAGTCGAAATCGACGAGGCACTTCAGCCGGCGGCCCTTGAGATAGGCACTGATGAAGTCATAGCGTTCCCGCCGTTCGGGGGATTCCGTGCTAAAGATGCGGACGGCAAACGGAAGTTGGTTGTCCGTATCGATCCCCTTATAGACCACCGCAAAGGCACCCGCCCAGGGGCGGGGCTGATTCTGCTCGTTCTTCTCGATCACGGCCCGCTGTAACCGAGGATCGCGAAAGGCGACCCGCGGGTTCTGCAACATGGTGCTGAAGTGGGAAGCGAGGGGCCAGGACATAGGGGGCGAGAATTACGACATTTGGATATCACAATCTTCCCTAGCCTACCCGCAACCAGAGGGGATGTCAACTCGGCCCTTTGCGTGAGCCCTTTGCTCCGCTTCGGTTTATAATATGGCCTTGCTCCTTGCAGTACAATAAAACTATAGCAATTTCTACGGTGCAGCATGTTATACCCTATCGGTTCGCATAACGCGGGCGCGAGAATCGCGCATCAAATCCGTGCTGCCGCCTTCCCATGCTTGCTCGGTCTTGCCGCAGCCATGCTTTCCTCCGCCGCGTTGGCCCAGGATGCCGCGCCTCGAATTCACGTACTGATCGTCGGCGATACTCTCGACCTGTCGATCGGCGAGTCGGTGAAGGCCGACGTGGAAAACGTCCACGATACGTTCACGCAGCACGTTCCGCCAAAACAACTCCGCTTCACCGTGCTGACCGGAAACCAAGCGACGCCGCCAAAGATACTCCTAGCGATCCAATCGCTATCGGTGGCACGCGGGCAGGATACCGTCGTCGTCTATTTCAGCGGGCACGGCTACTTTGAAGCCAAGAGCAAGGATCACATCCTCTACCCGCAGCGGACGAATTTGCCGCGTGCCCAAGTGCGAACCGCCTTGCAGCAATTGCCGGCACGCCTACACGTCTTAATTACCGACACGTGCAGCGAATTGATTCGCCGCCCGCCGACTCCTGGCGCGCCGCCGGAAGCAACCGAGATTTCGCCGCTGTTCGCCGCGCTCTTTATCGCCCCTCGGGGGCTAATCGATATCAGTGCAACGAAGCCGGGCGAAAAGGCCATCGGCGACCGGGGTGGCGGCATCTTTACCAATGCGCTGCACAACTCCTGCCACGACCATCGCGACGAGAAGGCCGATTGGTCGCAAGTCATCGCTTGGGTGAACGAGCGGGTCTCGAGCGATGTCAAGGAAGCACGGCAAACGGCCTACGCCGTCTCACCGCTGGCCGACACGGCCGCTGCGGCGGGCGGTTGGCGATTTGGCGCAGTCGCCGTCCGCACGGATCGAAGCGCGCGACTCAACGGCGTCGAGGTCACGCTGGTTGTGACGGGTTCTCCGGCCATGCAACTCCGCAGCCGAGGTGATGACAAGCCCCGAACGCTTGTGGTTGGGCAGCACCTTCTGCTTCAGATCAACGGGCAGCCGATTAGCAATGAAGCGGAGTTCCGGGCCGCCGTGCAGAAATCGCCCCGTGAAATGACCGTTCGCGTCCACAATTTGGAGACCGGCACGACGAAGGATTACGACGTGACACTGACGCGGTGAAAGAACTTGGGAAAGTAGGGTGCGGGCGTCCTGCCTGCACCGGATATTGTAAGCGCGACCCCTGCACCACAAAGTCGCAATCTATGCCTGTTTTGCGGCAACTTAGGGCCGATTCTCAGGCGAAATTGAACCAATCGGCACGGATTTCTGGAGGACTTGACCGGCGTTTTACGGGCGATTGAAAAATTTGCTCCAAACAGCCGATTGGCTGGAAGTGGCGGGTTGAAAGAACGGTCGGCAGGGCGTTGTCCATTTTTCGTTCCACCCCCTGAAAAACCGGCGTAAATCGTTGGTCAAGCGAGACCCGCTGGTTCAAAAACTAGAAATAAAGCCTGTTTTTTCACCTCGCCAGGCTGGAACTGCCCAAGCGCGGTCGGGGCGGTTCGGACGCGGTATCTACGTTTGCCGGGTCGAAAAAAACTGGACAATGTGCGCAAGGATTATTGGCAAATGGAAAAATATGGTACCGAGCTCAAGCTTTTGACGGAATTGGACGAGCGGCACGACGAATTGCTCCACGAGTTGGGGGAATTAGACCAACAGGTCGAGTCCGTCCTTGCCTGTTGGCTCGCAGATCGCGAGGAGCGGCTTAAAAAAGCCTCGTAAATCGCCAGTTTTTACGATGTTTTCAAGAATCTTTTCGGTGCCCCTTGTGGTCGTGCCGCATCTCTCTATAATTACCTACGTCGTTGGGGAAAACGTGAGTTCTGCTAGGTAGCATCCAAGCTACGCAAAACTTTTTGGGCAGAACGCTTCACCCTTTGACAAGTCTTGGCCGATGGTTATAATCCGAGACTGGCAAGTTTGAACCGGCCATTTATGAAAATTTTGTCGGACCTATTGACGAGTTTTCAGGAAGTGGTAAATTAAAAGGCTCGCCACAAATCGGGCCAAGTGCGGTTGACAGCGTTTGAAGAGCTAGTAGAATACTGGGCTCGTCACTCGCAGGGTTGGCTTCGCAAGGCAACGGCAAGTGGTGAGGGGTAGTGCGATTTTGAAAGCGGTGTTTCCGCTTTTGGAGCGCGAGCCCATTTGTTCTTTGACAATTGAGTAATGGTAATGAAGTGGCATTTTCAAACCACGTGCGTGATGCTCCGTAAGGAGTGGAATGCACGATGGTATACAATTCAAGAGAGCGCAAGAGATTATTTTTGGATTTGTTGCTCGGATCTCGATCCCCAATGTTTAATGGCCGGGTTACCGGTCGTTTAGTAGTCGGTTTACCGGCTATGAACGCATTGAACTTTCACGAGATCTCGAGAGGCGTATGGGTTTTTTGTCTGTCGTAAGCTTTAGGGTTTGCGGGAGCTTTAGATTCATGCGGCCAAGTTAATAAGGGCACATGGGGGATGTCTTGGCGTTAGGAGGCTTAGAAGGGCGTGGAAGGCTGCGATAAGCCCGGGGAAGTTGTCAAACGAGCGTTGATCCCGGGATTCCCGAACAGATATGCACTGAATTCATAGGTGCATATAGCGAACGCGGTCAACTGAAACATCTCAGTAGCCGCAGGAAAAGAAAGAAAACTCGATTTCCTTAGTAGCGGCGAGCGAAACGGAAAAAGCCCAAACTGCGGAGGTTTTCCTCTGCGGGGTTGTAGGGCCTTTCACATGGGAGTTACCAAGTTGTCGATTAGCGGAACCACTTGGAAAGGTGGACCATAGCGGGTGACAGTCCCGTACGCGACATTCGCACAACCTCCCGAGAGGTACCTGAGTAGGTTGGGTCACGTGAAACCCCGACTGAATCTACGGAGACCATTCCGTAAGGCTAAATACTACCTAACGACCGATAGTGAATGAGTACAGCGATGGAAAGATGGGAAGAACCCCTGCAAGGGGAGGAAAGTGAACCTGAAACCATGTGCCTACAAGCGGTCGGAGCACTATGGTCCGCAAGGACAATGTGTGACGGCGTGCCTTTTGCATAATGATCCGGCGAGTTACCGTCTGCGGCTGTGGGTTAAGACCTTACGGGTCGGAGCCATAGGGAAACCAAGTCTTAATAGGGCGTTTGTCGTTGGCGGTAGGCGCGAAACTGCGTGAACTACCCATGAGCAGGTTGAATCGCGGGTTATACCGCGTGGAGGACCGAACCCACTTGGGTTGAAAACCGAGGGGATGACTTGTGGGGAGGAGTGAAAGTCTAATCAAGCGCGGAGATAGCTCGTTCTCTCCGAAATAGCTTTAGGGCTAGCCTTGAGCCACTACGCACCGGGGGTAGAGATACTGAATCGGCTTGAGGGTCTTCC
>JANXOJ010000669.1 GCA_025353625.1 Planctomycetota bacterium
TGAATCAATCGCCGCTACGTCCGACCGTGCCGCCGCGACGGTCGTTCACCACGATCCGACCGAAGTGGCCAATGCCGACATCCCCGGCACGGTCGTACCGGGCGTGCTGAGCGTTTTGCCGGAGAAGATACAAATTGATCCGTCCGTGATGACGGCAATCTGCTTGCTCTTGTTCGTCGGGGCATGCGGCAAGAGTGCCCAGTTCCCGCTGCACGTTTGGCTGCCCGACGCGATGGAAGGCCCCACGCCGGTCAGCGCGCTGATTCACGCCGCGACGATGGTTACCGCTGGCGTTTACTTGGTTGCACGCTGCTCGCCGCTCTTTGCCAGCTCGCCGTATGCCCAGGAAGTCGTCTCTTGCATCGGCTGCTTCACGGCACTTTTGGCCGCATTGATCGCACTGACGCAGACCGATCTCAAGCGGATTCTCGCCTACTCAACGGTTAGCCAACTCGGCTTTATGTTTCTTGCCTTGGGCACCGGCAGTGCGCTCGGCGTAACCTCCGGCATGTTCCACTTGTTCACACACGCTTTTTTCAAGGCACTACTGTTCCTGGGTGCCGGCAGCGTGATGCACGCCATGGGCGGCGTCATCGATATTCGCGAGTTCGGCGGACTGCGGCGGAAAATGCCGACGACGCACTGGACGTTCCTCTTCGGCTGCTTGGCCCTCTCGGGCATCATTCCTTTCGCCGGTTTTTGGAGCAAGGACGCCATCCTTGCGTCCGTCGCGGAGAAAGCGGCCGAAGCCCCCAACTCCGTCTATGGCATGCTGTATTATGCCGCGATTGCGACGGCGTTCCTTACTGCGTTTTATACGTTCCGCGCTTACTTCCTTACGTTCTGGGGCGAGGAGCGGATCCCCAAGGAAGCCGGCCACCACGCCCACGAGTCGCCCGCCCCCATGACGGGGCCGCTGGTCATCCTGGCCATCGGGGCGTTGTCGGTCGGTGCCTACTTTCAATTCACGGGCAGTTTCATGAAGTTGGACGGCTTCCTCATGCACACGCCGTCGCTGGGAGTCCTCCAGCCCGAGGCGCATGCCGAAGCGGCCGAAGTCGGACCATCGCACCTCGTCGTGGCGATTATCAGCACGGTCGTGGCCGTGGCGGGCATCGCTTTGGCTTGGCTCTTCTACATGGCCCGGCCCGATCTGGCGGAATCGACCGCAACGGCTTCCAAGTCGGTCGGTCTTTACGCACTATCGCGCGGCAAGTTCTTCTTCGATGAAATCTACACCATCACGATCGTGCGCCCGCTGGAAGCGTGCGCCGCAATTTCGGCGATGATCGATCGGTATCTGATCGATGGCTTGGTGAATTTGTTGGGTGTCATTCCGCGCGTTGTGGGTGCCGTATTGCGGCCCTTGCAGGGTGGTTTGGTTCAGTTTTATGCGTTGGTCATGGCGCTAGGTGTTTTGGCGCTCGTGGGTGCTTTATTGTGGTGATGGGAGAATTATGGCAGCGCTGTTGCTAGTTACCGTGTTCCTGCCCGCCGCCGCCGCTTTGTTGGTTGGCTGCTGTGGACAGAATCAGGCCCGCTGGCTTGCGCTCGCGGCGTCGTTGGCGACGCTGGCGGGGGCGATCGCGCTGGCGGTCGGCTTTCAGACCGGCGATGTGGCCTTTGCCGCGACCGACTATCCGTGGTTGGCGGCCACCGGCCTGCCGCTGGATATCCGCTTCAACATCGCCTTGGATGGCTTGAGTCTCTGGCTCTTCGTCCTGACCGCGCTCTTGTTGGTCGTCGCCGTGCTGATAAGTTGGGAAGCCATCAAGGATCAAACCTCGCTCTACTACCGCCTGTTGCTGCTCTTGGGCAGCGGCATGCTCGGCGTATTTGTCGCCCACGATATTATCCTCTTCTATTTGTTCTTCGAGTTCACGCTCGTGCCGCTGTTTTTCCTCATCGGCATCTGGGGCAGCGATCAGCGACGCTACGCGGCGATCAAGTTTTTCCTCTTCACTTTGGCGGGCAGCGTGATGACGTTGCTCGCACTGCTGGCCATCGTCTTTTGGGTATCCAACGACGGTGGAAAGTTCACCTTCTCGATTCCCGCCCTGACGGAATACCTGAACCAGCATCCGATGCCGATGTCGATGCAGGCTTGGATATTCGTCGGGCTGTTTGCCGGCTTTGCGATAAAAGTGCCGCTCTTCCCGTTCCATACGTGGCTGCCGCTGGCCCACGTCGAGGCCCCTGCCGCCGGTAGCATCTTGCTGGCAGGCGTGCTGCTGAAGATCGGCACGTACGGCTTCCTGCGATTCAGCCTGCCGATGCTCCCCGAGGCGACGGCAGCGAGCATGCCGTACATGCTGTGGCTTGCGGCGGCCGGAATCATCTACGGCGCGTTGGTGGCGTTGGCCCAGAGCGATCTCAAGCGGCTCATTGCCTATTCCAGCGTTAGCCACTTGGGCTTTTGCATGTTGGGTATCTTCGCCCTCAACCGCGTTGCAATCCAAGGCGGGGCGTTGCAAATGATCAACCACGGCCTTTCCACCGGCGGCCTGTTCGCTCTCGTCGGCATGCTTTACGAACGCTACCACACGCGGCGTATCGCGGACTTCGGCGGCATCGCGCGCGAAGTGCCCGTGCTAGCTTTCTTCATGGTCTTCATGACGATGGCCAGCATCGGCCTGCCGGGCCTCAACGGCTTCGTCGGCGAGTTCATGCTTTTGCTGGGCATGTTCCAGCGTGCTTGGGGCGGCACGGTCACCGAATCGACGCTCCACTATCGCTGGATTTCGGTCCTGGCCGTTAGCGGCGTCGTCTTGGGAGCGTGGTATATGCTGTTGCTGGTCAAACGGGTCTTCTTCGGCTCTCCGCGAGAGCGGAAGCATGCCGGACACATATCCGACCTGAGCTTCCGCGAAGTGGCGGCCCTCGTTCCGCTGTGCATCGTAATTGTCTGGATCGGCGTGCAGCCCAAGTTCTTCCTTGATCGCATGGCCCCCAGTATCGAACAATTGAGCGGCGCAGCCATTCGGGCGGCGGATGGAAAAAATGGCCTCGACCCAAGTCTAGCCGAGATTCCGCGAAAAACCGACGTCGACGCGGTCAAGTTCAAATCGCAAAGCCGCAAAGACGCAAAGACGCAAGCCAAGGCCGCGGAGATTGGTGCTCCGCATCCCACGGTCGATCGACGGGCGACCAACGAATTCCTTCCGAGAACGGGTGCCCGACATTTGACAACTGCCTTGCCGCTTTGCGACTTTGCGCCTCCGCGCGATTTCCCGGCTGGACGCGCCGATTCTCGTCGAAAGTCACTCGCCACCGACTTTGCTTTCGCTTCGGATGGCAAAGATTCAGATTACCCGCGTGCGGAGATTGCTCGTGTCCCTTGATGCCGTTAGTTTTTTAAGTGCTGAAATCGTGCTCGTCGTGACGGCGCTGGCCATCTACATGGGCGGGGCATTCTCGAAGTCGCAGAAGGTCTGGGCACCGTTGGCCATGCTCGGCATCGTGCTCGCCGCCGTCGCACTGTCGTCGTGCGGTAGCAACGAACGTTACTTGCAAGAGCCGGTGCGTGCGATGATTCAAAACGCTCAAGGCGGTATGATCTCGACCGACGATATGGCGCGGCAGATCGCGGATCGAGCAGCCAATAGTTGCGTTCTTCCCGACCACCTGTCCGCCTATGGCCGCTGGTTGGCCCTGGCCATTGGGGCCGTCGTGGTGCTGATGGCTTGGCGTCCGCTGGCCACCGGCGGAACGGCCGAATATCTCGGCTCGCTCTTGCTCATCGTCGCCGGCTTGATGCTCGTCGCCTCGGCGGGCAACCTCGTGCTATTGTTCCTCGGTCTGGAATTGATCTCGATTCCGACGTACATCATCCTGCCGATGGGTCGCCGCGACGCGGCCAGCCAGGAATCGGCGGCAAAATACTTCTTCCTCAGCGTCCTGGCCTCGGCGATTTTGCTCTACGGCCTCACATTTGTCTACGGCACCACCGGCTCGATGCAGCTTGATGTCATTCGTCAGAAGCTTCTCGATGTCCGCTTCCTGCCCGACGGGTTCGAGCTATTTGCCAAGCTGGGCCTGGTGCTGGTCATCGCCGGTCTATGCTTCCGTGTGACCGCCGTGCCATTTCATTTTTATGCTCCCGACGTTTACCAAGGGACGATCCAAGCAAACGCCGGCTTGCTTTCCGTGCTGCCGAAAGCAGCCGGGTTGCTGGCCTTGGTCCGCATCGTGCTTTTCGCCATGCCCGACATGGGGCCGTTCGCCTGGAAGGTGCTGCTGGCAATCTCCGTGCTGACGATGACGCTCGGCAACGTCGTGGCCCTTTGGCAAGACAACGTGCGGCGGCTGTTCGCCTATTCGTCGATCGCCAACGCGGGCTACATGCTCATCGGTCTGTCTGTGGCTTTGGCGATGCCGCATACGCCCGCTTTGTGGAACGGCATCGGGGCGACGTTTTTCTATCTCTGCGTATATACGGCGGCCACGCTCGGGGGCTTTGCCGTATTCGCCTACTTGGGTCGCCATCGCCAACAGATCGAAACGGTCGAGGAATTGGCCGGCCTGGGCCGCACGCATCCCGCCATGGCGGCTTCGTTGGCGGTTTGCATGTTCAGCCTTGCCGGTCTGCCGCCCGCCGCCGGGCTGTGGGGCAAGCTGCTCGTCTTCGGCAGCGCGTTGAATGTGCAGGACATAGTCGTTCAAGGCTCGGAGGGCAGTCTGATCCGCCCTTGGTTCATTGCCTTGGCGATTATCGGTATGCTCAATGCGGCCATCGCGGCCTATTATTACCTCCGCATCATCAGCGCGATGTACTTCCGCGAGCCGCTGGCCACGCCGCGTGCCGAGGGGGGCTCCGGTCCCTATCTGGCCGCGCTCGTCTGTTCTTTCATGGTGCTCGTGTTCTTCATCTTTCCAGGCCCCCTCATGAAGCGATGCGTTGAGGCCGGCAGCCGAGAATTGACCTCCGAAGTTCTCGCTCAAGAAGCGTTGCACAATGGCCCGCACCCCATCGAAAATAACGTCGCCCTGAACCCTCCTAAACCCTGAACCGTCACATGGCCAAACGTCGCTTCCAAGCCCCGGAACTCGTTAGGCTTCTCGAACTGGCCCCTCAACCGTTATACGTTCTCGACGAAACGCTGACCATCGTCTTCGTCAACGAGGCTTGTTGTGCATGGCTGCAAATGTCGGCGGAGGAACTGCTCGACCGGCAGTGCGCTTATAACTCCCTTGCACCGCTTGGCGACACCGATGCCGTCGTCGATGGGTTGTGCCCGCCGCCGCTCGTCCTGCACGGACATGAAGTTACCGCCAGCGCGATGCGGCTCGGTGAGCACGGGCCCGTCTACCGCCGCGCGCGGTTCATTCCGCTGATGCGTTCCGCAACGGATCCGTATTGCATCCTCGTCCTGCTCGACGACATCGACGCGCCGGAGCCAAGCCCCGATGCGGTTGCGGAAATCGCCGATGAATCGCTCGATTTGCACCTTCGCTTGCAACGCTACCGGCGGCAAACCGCATTGCGCTATCGCAGCGACCGCGTCATCGGCGTCGGTACGGCCATGCGGCTCGTCAAGGCCCAGGCCGAAGTGGCCGCTACTTCGCGGGCGAGCGTGCTGCTGGTTGGCCCGGCGGGCAGCGGCCGCCGCCACCTGGCCGAGGTGATCCACCATAGCGGTCCCACCGAAACCAGCGGCATGCTGACGCCCATTGACTGCGCGATGTTGACTGCCGATCTCATCCGCTCAACCCTCTTGGCCGCAGTCTCGGGGCCGCCTGCCGGTTCGACCGGCCGCAATGCGCTGCTGCTTTGCGATGCCGATCGACTACCGGTCGAGAGCCACGCGGCCCTGCATGCGATTTTGTCGGGCGAGCGATTTCCCTTGCGGATCATGGCCACAACAACGGTCCGCTTGATCGATCTGGCGACGCGCGGTCAATATCGCGAAGAGTTGGCCGGGCTGCTAAGTACCATCGCGATTGAATTGCCGCCGCTGATACAGCGTCGTGCCGACCTGCCGCTCTTGGCCCAAGCGTTGCTTGAAGAACGAAACGTTCGCGGCACGAAGCAGGTCGGCGGATTTACGTCCGAGGCTATGGATCGCCTCTGTGCCTACGCCTGGCCTGGCAATGTGGCGGAACTGGCCGAGGCCGTGGCTGCCTGCCACATCCGGGCCGAAGGTCCGAAGGTGAAGTTAGAGGACTTGCCGGAACGCCTGCGTTTGGCAGCCGAGGCGACCGCGCGGCCCCGCCGCAAAGAGGAGCCGATCGTGCTTGAAGAGTTCACCGCTAGGATCGAGCGCGAATTGATCCGCCGTGCCTTGGCTCGCACGAAAGGAAATAAGTCCAAGGCGGCCAGGTTGCTGGGCATGAATCGGCCCAGGCTCTACCGCAAGATGGTGCAGTTAGGTCTTGCCGTGGACGAGCGCGAGGGCGAAAGGGAAAAAGACGAATAGCCGCGAACGAAAAGGCGCAACCGAACGGCGGCGGAACGGCAATCTTGCCGTTCCGTCGCTTCGATTCTTAAAGCCTGATCTTACGCAGTCCACCGAGCCATATTCAAAATGGCTCGACGGGATTACACCGGCTTGACGTTTTCGGCACACGGGCCTTTCGGACCCCGGCCTTCCGTATAGGAGACCTTCTGGCCTTCACGCAGTTCCTCAAAACTGACGCCCTGGAGGCTGGATGAGTGAAAAAATAGGTCTTTTGCGCCGCCCGTGTTGATGAATCCAAACCCTTTGTCCGTCAACTTCTTGATGCTACCTTCGGCCATTTGTGCGTTTCTCGTAAAAAAAGATTGATTTGACGCCGCCTAGCCTGCAAATTGCCGACCAGCCACCGTCACTTGATTGACATACAGTATACCCAGTCGAGGTGCCGTCATGCAAGTGGGGTAGAAGGGGTGTTTTTGAAATCGTTATGCGGACGGCGAATCGCGATAAAGCACGGTTTCCTAAATGCACTTTCGGCAAAGGCGGCAAAGTCCCCCCAGTCCGCATATCCCGATCCTTGCAAAAGTCAGTTACAAACCGCATATCTGCGACCCGATAGACTTCTAGGAGTAGGGGTTGTTTCGATTTTCGGGGATTTGCCATGCGCTGCGTCACGAGGGCTTTTGCGGGAACGATGGTGCTCGCCGCGTTGATGGCCGGTTGTGCGGCTCCAGGGCCTGCCCGGCAATCGAGCGGCCGCAGCGCGACGGCGCCTGCGCCGATTGGCGAGTTGGTCGGTTCCCGCCCGACGATGCCTTTGCCCGACGTCGCGGCCTTGGCGTCCCACGAGAAGCCGATCGACGGCTCGTCTGCCGCCGGAGCCTATCGCGTGCTGAAGCCGTTCGATGCCCAGTGTGCGGCGGCCGCGCAATGTGCCGTCGCCAACGCCCTGTGGTACGAAAGCGGAATCGTCGGTTCCCAAGCGGAGAATGGCGAAGCGTCGAAAGGCTCCGCCTGCGTCCGCAAGAAGGCGATGGCCTATCGAGCGGCCGACGAGCGAAACAAGGCTTCGGCCCTGGCCCTGGAACTTTTCTACCTGCTGGCCGAAGCCGAGGCCAATCGCGATTTTATCGCACGCGGTCAGACGCAAGTCGATGCCGTACTGAAACAAATAGACGACTTGCAGTCGCACGGCATCCGCGTCGAGAAGGGCGGTGCCGAATTCCGGCGTCAGCAGTTGGAGCTTTTGGATCGACAATCCGAATTGCAGCTCAACTTGGCCCAGGCCAATAGCCATCTGCGGCAGCTTCTAGGCTCATGCTTCGAGGAAACCACGCCGATCTGGCCCGACGCCGATTGGAAAGTGGCCGTCGATCCGATCGACACAAATTCGGCAGTTTGCGAAGGGCTATATCGCCGCGCGGACCTGAATCTGATCCGCATGTTGATCCAATCGCTCGACGCCGACTCGCTGGAAGGCGTCCGCTCGACGCTCGCGGTCATCACCGGCATGGTGGGCGTTCCCAAGGCGGCCCTCTGCCGGCTCCACACCGACTCCGACGACGAAATCGACGCGCGCCGCCGCCAATTGAACGACCTTCTTACCCGGCAGGAACTGGCCGCCGCGGAAGAAATCCGTCAGGCCGTTGTCACCATCGAGATTCGCCTTCAACAGGTTGCGGTTGCAAAACAGAAGGTCGATCACTTCCGCGACCAGTTGCGGATACAACGCCTATCGCGCGAGCGGCCCGGCAGCACGGTGACCGCGCTGGATGTGGCGGCGGCCGACATGAAACTTCTCGACGCCCAACGCGATTTGGTACACCAAGTCGTGGCCGTGCGGATTGCCCAGGTCAAGCTCAAGGAATCGCAAGGTCTGCTGGTCTTCGAGTGCTGCGGTTGCCGGTAGTGCCGCCGGAACTAAATCCGCTCGCAAGACGTTGCGTTCCACATCGCGCACTGCCCGGAAGAAAGTGTCGTCGGTTTCCACCGGGAAAGATTTATACAGGCTCTTGGATTCATTCTCCCCACGCCACGATTCACGACGTGAAAACAATCCTCCCGTGGCAATGCGTGCGGTCCTGGGCATCGCTGAACTTTATCCAAACGCATCCTCCGCGTCAATCGTTCGACCCGTCCCGTTTCCTCCCCCGTTTTCTTCCTTGTCGAGAGAAACGCTTCCGGATACTATAACCTCCGACGCGACGAGGCCCCTTGCCGTTGAACTAAGCTTGTGTTGTACATCGCAACCTCAGTCGACCAAACAAGGAGACCTATATCATGTGGCACGTTGGAATCGATCTGCATCGCGAAACGA
>JANXOJ010000693.1 GCA_025353625.1 Planctomycetota bacterium
GACAAAAATCTCAGCCCGGAGGCGTTTTTCGCCAATCTCAGCCAGATCGTCGGGGCGTCGGTAGGTGCGACAACTGCCACGGCGACGATCGTGCATGCGAACCTCGACACCGACTCGAACAACGATGGCCAGATTCAACATGCCACCGACGATCCGGTCGAGGACTTCTCCCCGGCCTGCCTGACCGTCTACACCGGCAAGCCGAGCGAGCTTACCGAGGTCGATATCAGCCCCTTGGGGGCATCGAGTGGCGGCGACGCGCAATTCACCGGTGAGTTGCTGTTCAACGGCGACATTCGCGTCTGGCAAGATCGCAACCGCACGCAGGAAATCGTTAGCGGCCAATCGTGGGATACCGGTTCGGCCCCTTCAAAAGTTTTCGTCGAGAGCGAACTTGCCGGCACTTCGTCGATAACCTGGACGGTAACGGAGATCGGCATCAACGGGCTAGTCTTTAATGCGGTCGCTTCCGATTCGGTCAATTTTGTAAACTATACGGCAACGCTGACGGTGACCAATATGGCACCGCTGACGATTGAGCCTAAGGCCGTTCTCGACCAGCTTATTCATTCCGGATATTTTGATAAGACGGAGGCCAAGTTCGATCCGTACACGATGATTGGTTATGCGTACAACCGAGGAGGCGACCTTCAACTCGATCAACACTACCAGTGGGAATATAGTCCGCACGACACTTTTCACAACTCCGCGCCCTGGGATCCGTACCATGCTTACGGCAACGATCCCAACGGCGACGATAAACTCAATGGTGGAGCGTCGTTCCAAGCTTGCTTTAACGATGACGTGGGAGACTTCTTGAAGGTGAATGTCGTTTTGGTGGCCGATCATAAAGGGTACAACTTTGAACATCGCGGCAAGTGGGTAGATTCCAACCAAGCAGGCGCGGGCGGCTTGCTGCTTTCCGGCAGCAGCAACCAAAACCCTATCGATGCTATTAAGTGGTTTGCTAGGCAATCCGGCGGCAGTCAAAATGGCACGACGGGGGGCGATATCGTCGTGATCGGCAACAAACCTGATGTTGTCGATGACGTCACAAAAGCCGACTTTTTCTTCGGTTTGCTGGGGGACCGCAAGATACACGCGGTGGACTATTTTGACTTTGAAGTCGACGAAAATACAGATAAGCTTTCGGGCGATGCACGGGATGTCGTCAACGATCTCGTTGGTGTGAACTTCGCAAACCTTGGCAAGAAGTTGCGGCACGAATTCGTCGACAAACTCATGGGGGCCGAAGCAGTTTATTTCCTCGGCGGCGACCAATGGCCTTACGTGCAATTACTTTCCCCAAACCCGTTCGGAAAAGCTGGTATTCCCGACGAGACGATCAATCTGGCATCGAAAATAATCAGCGACCGAAACACCGCAGGGCAGACTACCGTTGGCGGCAACAGCGCAGGGCTGGCAATACTTGGTAATTTTGTATATGGTGCCGAAGGCGTTGCAACTTCAACCGTCGAGGTCAAGAGTGCCGACACGTTGGCAAACTACGCGTACGATAAGTTTTATATTCATAACGATCAAAACGCGCTCGCTCCGGACATCGCTTCAAAGGTTTTGAAGTTGTCGGGGCTGACAAATGTGTTGACCGAAACACACTTTACTGACGACGGCAAAGCATCGTCCGATTTAGCCAACCGACCAGTGTGGCGATTGGGCCGGTTGTTGGATTATATGAGTGCGGTTGTTTTGAGTCGCGCACCGCTTGACGCGGAAAAGCCAGTCGGGCTGGGATTTTCTGCGGTCAGGGGACTCGCGGTGGACGAGGGCACTGCGCTAGTTGTCGACAAGGACGGCCAAGCAACCGTCTATGGGAGTAAATCAGTCTATTTTGCGTGGTTCAACTCACAAGTTGTTACCCTCGAAAAGCACAATGCAGGCAACAACAGCAGTACTTGGTACACGCAAATTGGCTCAGTTTACCTTGCTCAGGCAAATGCACGTACTGCCAGATTCGACCTTCACAACGCTTGGGTTTACGGAACGAATCCAACCGACAAATTGGCGGTTAGCAATGGATGCGTTCTTTGGCTCGATGGTGAACCGTTCTTTTGATGGCGCGAGGATTTGTGGCTGAAATAGGACTTCGATACGAATGAGAAAGTGTTCGCAAATGAATCGCATCGTATATGCAGCGACCGGAATCGTTGGTTTGATCGGACTGGCCAGTTACGCTCTTGCGGAGGATCCACCAGGCGGCCAGCCCGCTGGTCAAACCGTCCCGAATGAAACTGCCGTGCCGCGCGATCTTGCGTCCCGAATTGCCGCCTTCCACGCCGACGAGGCAAAAACGGGGAAGCACGACTTCCCGGCATGGAACGCCTACAGGAAGATCGTTAGCGACACCCAGGCCTCGCGGGATCTGTTTGCCGATATGCTCAAGGCGGAACCCGAGTTGCTGGCCCTGATCGGTGGCCCGCGAAAGCGATTAGCGGACCTCCTGGACGTGCGCGTATCCCAATTGGCAACAAAAGAGGCACGTATCGTAGCCGAAAGCGGCAAGAGCGTTAGGCCCAAAATAGGCTTCGGCCGTATCGGTGCAGTCGTCCTTGCCGCCAGTCGTCCCGAGGCGGTTTCCGCTTTCCCCGGCGACGACGCAATCTTCAATCTACTTACGACCGCAGACGGCCTGCTATGGGATTACTCCAAGCGTGCGGATACATCAGACGGAGTTCCATCGAGCCTAGACCGCAAGATGCGGCAATGGGAACAGCCGGATCCGGTCATGAAAGTATTGAAGACCTTGATTGCCCATTGGGCGGAAAAGGAGACTAAACCCGAATGGATACACCTCCACCTGGCTACCGCGCGGAGATTTAGAATCGATGACTTGGTCGTCCCGTTATCGATTCGCCTACTCAGCAACCCAAAGGGAAATTCAAAAGCCTCTTGGGCTGTCGTAGAGGCTATAATGACAATTTTGGAGCTCGATAAGAGAAACGATCGTGCTTTACTTTCACCGTACCTCGAACGACGAGCGCGGTTGTCCGACGTTGGCAAGTTTGACTTGCCTCCGACGGATCGGCGATCTTCGATCCAAGCTCAACCGGAGTTGCGCGATTTAGCACTGTATGCACTCGTGACATTGAGCGGCAAGAAGCCTGTCGAGTATGGATTGGAACGATGTGTGTGGTGGGATTCAAACAACAGGCAAGATGTCGACATCTGCCTTTTCAAGACAATCGAACAAAGAAACCGCGGATTTGCAAAATGCATTGAATGCTACAAGGAATTGGGCCTTGAAAAGCCTCCCGAATTCGCGCCGGAAAAACTTCCGCCGTTCTACTACGTCCGCCGTATGCGCGAAAGCGGTGTCCTAGCCGCCGCGCGCACGAGTCCAGATGGAAAGGTTTCGTTACAACTTCGAGGCGACAAAGCACGGTTGATTGTTATTTCAAACGGGAAGCCAGTCGGCAAGGATATTGAAGCGGGCGAGGCTCCAAACGATACACGAAAGAGCTACACCTTTACCTGTTGGTCGTTCAGTCCGGACGGAAAGTTCGTGGTGACCGGAT
>JANXOJ010000061.1 GCA_025353625.1 Planctomycetota bacterium
TGCGCGCCGCGCCGACAAAACGTGCGTTGAAGGCCACGGCGTCCGCTCGATGCGCGCAGCCGTTTTTTTGGAAGAGTTGCGTTGCGATGGCTCCGGCCACGATGGCTGTCAGCGCAACTGTATGCTTTTTTGGAAGGAAGCTTGGCTCAAGCTGGTCGATGGTCGGGTCGCCACGGAAATGGAGTCGTCAGATCAAAGAAGGGAAACGTCGGAAACTTTCACGCCCTTGAGAACCCGAAGTAGCGACCGATACTTTTGCCAATCGACCGAATTGTATGCCGCAACGAGCCCACTACCTCGCTGGAATCTCGCGCATTTTGTCGGCGACTTTTTCAACGGCGAACTGTCGCCGTGGCGGTTCGTGCAAATTTTCTCGCGCATGGCCGTCAATCGCTTTCGCACGCTTTTAGGACTGCGGAAAATCGGCGGGTTGGCCGGATCGCGCGCTAAAAATTCAAAAGGCAACCTGAACCTTCAATCGGGCGAACGCGTTGAGATTTGCTCAACGCACGAGATTGAGTCCACGCTCGATCCCGATGGAAGGAACGCCGGGCTTACCTTTGAGCCGGACATGTTGGAGTATTGTGGTCGGCAATTTGAAGTTGACTTTCCGGTCCAAAAAATCATCCTCGAAAGGACCGGCAAAATGGCTACCCTGACAAGTACCGTGGCACTCAAGGGGGTGACCTGCCAGGGCCTATGTGCAAAAAACTGCCCCCGCAGTAATCCCCTCTACTGGCGAGAAAGTTGGTTGCGCCGGGTCAACGGTGACTGAACAATTCGCAAATTGCACCCACCCATAACGGTGGAGTTTTGTTGTGGCGGAATTGAATAATCATGCGCAACATGTTGCATTCTTGATTCAGCCATAATAAACTGGAAGTCCTGCCTGTGCGCCACAATGGTGGCGCGCCTGCGAATTCCGCACCCACAGCATTTTTCCAACAAACCAGTCCGGAAGATCGCAGCATCACTTTGATTTTTGATGTTTATATCGATGCAATCTGGAAATTCGTTGAATTCGTCAAACCAAAACTTTACAAAACAACGCAAATTGGCTATACCTAACAGTTGCCGTATTCTACCCACTTTAATAAATTGAACGTAAATTGTGAGGAAATAGACAAATGCCAGGAACGAAATCACCGACTGGACTTAGCGATCTTCGTAAAGCTGTCGTGCGTCACAAGAAAAAATCGGCATTTGTATTTTTGGTAGTTCTGACATTCGCGGTGGCAGCGTCGTTTCTCGTACCGAAGGCATTCCATTCGGAGAGTAAGCTGCTCGTAAGGCTCGGCAAAGAGAATGCCACCTTGGATCCGACCGTCACCATGAGCCAAGACACGGTGGTGGCCGTTCCTGCGTCGCGGGATAACGAGCTTAACTCCGTTGCCGAGGTCTTGAAGAGTCGTAATATCGCGGAGAAGGTAGTAGATGTCCTGGGTGTGGATTTCATACTCGACAAGCAACCAAAGTCGGCGGGGAGCGAGACGCCCAGCGAACGGACCACGGTACGGCAGGTCGCCGATCAATTTGCGTTGCTCGTTGCCCGAGGTAAGGCCCTACTCAAGAAGCTTGACGGCACTCCCACCATCGAACCGCGCGATCTGGCAATCTCCGAATTGCTTCTGCAATACACGGTAACACCCGGCCGACGCAGCGACGTGCTCCAGATCGATTGCAAGGGGCCGACCCCAAAGTGGGCGCAAAAGGTTCTAACCGCGCTGGTCGATGTCTATGTGGATGAGTACATACGATTGAACCGTCCAAATCGGAACATGGATTTCTTTACCGCGCAGGCCGACCGCGCGAAGCGCGAGCTTCTCGTAAAGCAGGAGGAGCTGCGAGATTTGAAAACGATGACGGAAATCGTCGCAGTGCCCGAACAGCGCGTGACGCTATCGGGCCGCGTCAATCGGCTGCAAGAGGATATCTTGCAATGGGATACGGCTTGCAAAGCCTCGCGGAGCCGGATCGATGCCTTGCAAAAAGAGTTGGCCGAGTTGCCGGTGGAAGAAGTAGAAACCGCGACGTCGGGCATCGGCAACGAAGGCTCGGACCTCATGCGTTCGCAGTTGTACCAGTTGGAAGTGAAGAAGGAGGAGGCCGCCGCGAAGTATACCGGCGATCATCCCGCACTCAAGGCGATCGACGATCAGTTGCGGACGAGCAGGGCTTTGGTGGGCAGTCGGGACGCAACTCGCACGCACGTTGTCAAGGGACGAAATCGGCTCTACCAGGAAACGCAATTGGCACTGCTTCAGGAGCAACCGATCATGGCTTCCGCGATTGCCAAGAGGGAAGCGGCGCGCGAGCAATTGGTGGCCCTCCACATCGATTTGAAGAAGTTCAACGAGTACGACCTGCAAATTGCCGGACTTGAACGAGAGGTGGAGCTGCGACAAACGGCCTATCGCAAATATGCCTCGGGCATGGAGCAGACAAAGATCGACCAGGCATTGATAACTCAGCGGATATCGAACATCGGTATTGCCGAGCCGGCGACATTTGAGCCAGAGGCCGTTTTTCCGAGAAAGTCATATTTCCTGGCGGCGGGTGTCTTGGCCGGTGTTCTGGCCAGCGTGCTGGTGGCCTTGTGGGCCGACGCTCGCGATCATTCGCTCCGCACTCCGGAAGATGTTGAGCGAAGACTAGGGCTGGAAGTACTAGGTACAATACCGAGATTTTCCAGTCGACATTCGGTGGCCGGCAACGGCGGAAGGAGATAGTCGCACGATGATCACAAATACGGCAACGAGGACGAAGTCAAACTTGCAAACGGCACCTTGGAGTGTTGCGGGCACGCTCGACGACTATTGTGGCGAGGTGCTTCAACGCCTGGGATGGCCCGATCGCGAAGGGAAGCATCCGCTCCGGACGCTAGGCATAACGAGTAGTCGTAATGGCGAAGGTGTTAGTACGCTCGCCGCGCACTTGGCGACCGCTGCCGCCGCCAGGCACTCCGGACGCGTCATCCTTGTCGACGCCAACATCAACCGTCCGATGGCTGCGCGAATTTTCGGCGTCTCCAATTCACCCGGCCTTTGCGAAAGTGTCACCGGAGGCGACTCGCCGATCGATCTGCTTCAATCCAGTGCGCTGCCAAACCTTCACGTGCTTTCCGCCGGCAAATTGCGGGGAAGCTCGGCTCAAGTTTTTGGCTCGGCCGATATCGTGGATGTGGTTCACGAGCTATCGGTCTATTCGGATCTCGTCGTGTTCGACTTGCCGCCGGCAAGCCAGGCGAGTTGTGCCAGCCGCTTGACGGCCGCCTTGGATGGCGTGCTTCTCGTGGTTGAAGCCGAGACGGTTGGCTGGGAAGCGGCCGCACGCGTTAAAGAGTTGCTGACCCATGCCGGAGTTCGGATCGTAGGTGCCGTGTTGAACAAGTGCCGCGAAGGATCGTGACGCGGCGAAAATCCATCGGGAACGCACTTCGATCGAACGAACCGGAACAATAAGAGGCAACGCGAACATGAGCGACTTGGCATTCCCGACCTTGGGGACGGCATCGAATGCCGAGCGCCTGTCCGCAACGGACTGGGCGCGGTGGACCGGCGCATGCTTGCTCGTGGCATTGGTCGTCGTGCCGCACTTTCCGTTGCGGGCCGATACCGAATTGCACTTTGGCCAAGTTGACGGTCAGTTGCTCCTGCGGCTTGGGCTTTGTGCGGCGTGCGGTCTGTATGGACTTGCCTATCGCGACAAGGCCTACAAACATCTAAATCTTTTTCCCCTGGCATGGATCGTCATTCTCGGCGTCTGGGCCGTGGCGACGATCCCGTTTGCCTGCGACGTGCGCCAAGCCGTTGCCACATCGGGCGTGCTGTGGTCCGTGCTGTTTTTCGTTCCTGTAATCGTCGAGCAGTTAGGAACGGTGCGCACGCTTCGGCTCATTCTGCTGGGAATCGTGGTTTATATCTGCACGCAATGGACCTTGTACTTTGCGATTCCCGATCTTGGACGGGGCGTAGAAGTGTTGCCTAATGGCGAGAGCATCGTGCGCGTCGGCGGCGATGCCCAGCAACTGGGATTTCATGCAGCCGCGCTCGTGGGACTGGCTTTGCTCTTCCGTTTCGAGCGATTGCTTTCCAGCCGATCAATGTGGATTCTCCTTGCGTTGGCCTGCCTGACATTCGTAGGAGCAAAAAGTCGCACAGCCGTGATTGGCACGGTCGTGGCCGCATCGGTCGTCTCGATGCGAAGGCTCAACGCGCGTGGAATCGTCTTGCTCTTCGGCACCGCAATCGCGGCCGGTTGCACGGCCCTCTTCCTACTCGGCAGCGGCACGACAACCCTTCGGTTCGATGCGATTGCCGTCAGCTTGGCGCGGAGCGGAACTTCGGAAGAGATTTCGAGCTTTACAGGAAGGGCCGATATTTGGCCTTATATCTTGGGCCGAATTGGGGATTCGCCGCTCATTGGGTGGGGATATGGATGCTGCGTTGCCGCCAGCCAAGGCTACGATCTGAGCCTGCGCCACGCGCACAATGAAGTTTTGAATGTTGCTCTCTGCCTTGGCATCGTCGGCACGATGGTCGTTCTTGCTGCCTTCGTGCAGCAACTGTTTGCTGCCTTGACGCGGCGGGAC
>JANXOJ010000150.1 GCA_025353625.1 Planctomycetota bacterium
GCATTTTGGACGAACCGGCAGCGTCCGGTCGCTGATTCGCATGACGCACAAACCGACCCTTGCCTGTGCCTTGGCCATGCTGCCGCTCGTCCTTGCCGGATGGTTTTTGGCCGAGCCCATGACGCGATTAATCATGAAGCCGAGTTATCTGCCCGGCGTGCCCGCCATGCAATGGGGCTTGGTTGCCTCGTACATCTATAGTTTCACCTTCGTTCACAACGTCTACAATATCGCACGTCGTCAAACCGTCTACTGCCTCCTCATCGGCCTCAGTTTTGCCGCATACTACCTAACGCTAAGGTACTTGATCCGCGACGGCGCGAGTCTCGTGGCGTTTCCTCAGGCGATGATCGCCGGCCGGATCGCCTACGTAGGTCTTGGATACCTCTTTATCTTGCCGATGCTATGGAGCGAGAGGACCAAGCTGTGACATCCTTCGACGCCCGATCTATGAAGATTGACGCCTCGGCTGCGGCGAGTGCCGATGGCACCGCCGGAAAGCCGTCTGCCAAGCCGGCAGACCGCAACGAATCGTCGCCGATCGAATTGAGGCTGACCCGTTCGTCTGGAAAGCCTTCGTCGGTCGATAAATGGGACCAAGCTGTGGCACGCTCTCGGGATGCGTGGCTCTATCATCGTAGTAACATCGTGGAATTCCTCGCTACGTCGCATGGGCAGTCGCCGATTTTCGTCGAGTGTTACCGCAGCGACGAGATGCTAGGCGGGGCGATTCTGACCTCCACGCAGCAAGGCTGGCACGGCTTGCCGGCACGACGGCAGATGCGCGGCGTCGCCGGTTCCATGTGGGTATCGCCGCTCGTCGTCGATGGCCTCGATGCGAAGACATCCGAGATAGTCTTCGAGCGATTGCTCGACGAGTGCATCGCCGTTGCAAAATCGAAGCATTGCGATGAACTTGCGCTGAACGATTGCAATCAATCGCTCCGCTGCATCGAAGATCGTCCGCAAGTGAATCGATACGTCGTCTCCACCGACTGGAAGCACAGTGCGTCGTATTTCTGGCTTCTCGACTTGCGGCCCGATGCGGACGCGCTTTGGAAAAACGTCGCCGCCAGCCAGCGGACTCAAATCAAAAACGCGCGGGCAAAATTGCAGGTCGTTTGCGGCACCGAGTTGCAAAGCGGTCGCGAGATGCTCATCGAACTGATGGGCCACGTACACCGCCGAGAGGGCATTTCGCTGGCGGATGCCAACGAATTATCCGGCTATTGGAAGCAGATTTATTCCACCGAATTCGGCCGGGCGTTCTTCTGTATGGACGACGGCAAGCCTTGCACGGTTGCCGGCGTTGCCCGGCTCGGAAAGGTTGCCAGCTACGTACACGCGGGCCGGACGGACGATGCGATGAACGGTGCTGCGGCACTCAGTCTTTGGTCGGGAATTGAGTGGGCCAAATCGGTCGGCTGCGAGTGGTTCGATCTCAACAGCATGATCCCCGAGCGCGACCGCCATCGCATTCGAGCCGTCAGCCAATTCAAGAAGCGTTTTGGCGGCGAGGTGATCGTCGCAAATGGTGCGAGTATGGATTTCGCCCGTGCCACGAAGTCCACCTGCACTTTCATCGATGCTTGGGGAGCAGAGGCCAAAAACAAATTGTGCGCGCTTGCGGGGAAGGGCAATGCCGATCCTGACGCCGTCGAGTCGGTCGACGACGCAGCGACCGCTTCCGCCGTCCACGTTTCGGAAAAAGTGGCTGAGCCGAAATGGGAAGTCGCTTGGCGGTCGCCCGGTCCTACGTCGCCGGACGAGTGGGATGCTGTCGTGGAGAGCTCGCGAGAAACGTGGCTCTACCACCTCAGCCGCCTGGCTCCCTTGTTCCTGCCGCCGGGGGCCGATCCGCTGACGTTCCTGGAGTTGCGACTCGACGGCACGCTGGTCGGCGGAGCCATCTTCGATATCCTGCGGTATCGCTGGCACGGTCTCCACGACCAGAAATACCTTCGAGGCCAGATCGGCCCGCAAACGGTTTCGCCCTTCTTAGCATCGAATCTAAACGAAAAGTTGGTCGAGGCCGCCTGGGATCGGTTGCTCGATGGCTGCATGGCTGCGGCGCGCGACATGGGCTGCCTCGATTTAACGCTTTGGGATGCGGGGCAATCGCCGCGCACGTTGGAGGACCGCGAGATCGTCAATCGTTACCGCTCAATGAGTGGATGGTCGCCGTTGCTCACGCATCACTACTTTCTCGACTTGAGCCAGGATATCGAAGCACTTTTCAAAAACGTCCAATCCCGCCGCCGCACCTACATTCGCCGCGCCCGCGAGCAGTTCCAGGTCGTTAAAGGGCGGGAGTTCCCCGGCGGGCGTGAGGCCCATATCGAATTGATGGAAGCCGTCTATCGCCGCGAAGGCAAAGTCGTCGTAGCGCGCGATCGGCTCCTGCAAATCTGGGACGCGGTTTACAACGGCGAGTACGGCGAAGCTTTCTTCTGCCTGGAGGACGGCAAGCCAATCACTTTCACCGGCATATCGCGGTTCCGGAATGTTGCTAGTTACTTGCACGGCGGTCGAGTCGATGAGACGCAACACGGAGCTCATGCCCTGGGGTTTTGGAGCGGCGTCGAATGGGCCAAGGCGGCCGGCTGTCGCTGGTTCGATTGCAACGCGGCCACCTTTGAAAAGCGGGGCCGCGAACGGATGCGGCACATTAGCGAATTCAAACGCGGATTCGGCGGTTCGCTCATCCAGGTTCACGGTGCCAAGCGAGCCTTTCGTCCCTTGGCTCGGGCGTCCTATGAATTCGTCGACGCCTGGGGGGTGCAGTGCAAGAAATGGCTCGGCAAACTGAATCCCTTCCACCGCTAAATCGCAATGCACATCCTCTTCGATAGCGAAGTGACCGCCGATCCGTCGTTGCTTGCGCGGTGCTGGCAAGGTGAAGAAACGTTCGCCCTGGTGCCGGAAAAGAGCGGCGGATCGAACGATTGGATCGCCGATAAACTGAATTGCCTGCCCGACGAACATCGCCGCAGTCGCTTCGTATTGCTCACCTCCGGAAGTACGGGCGAGCCCAAGCTCATCGTCGGCCTGCGCGAGCGATCCGAGGCCCTCGTACGGGCCCTTCACGAATTGCAACAAAGCGAGCCTGCCGCCGAAACCATAGTGACCCTGCCTCTGACCTATAGCTATGCGTTCGTCAATCAGTGGTTGTGGGCGACCGTTTTTAAGCGGCGGCTGGTCGTCACGCACGGGTTCCGCCAGCCCGACTTGCTCCGAGCGTCGCTCCAACAGGCTCGCGATGCGATGCTTTGCTTGGTGGGCATCCAAGTTCCGCTGCTCGATCAGAATTTTAGCAACGAGGCATTTCCGGGAGTCCTTCGCGTTCACTTTGCCGGCGGCCGCTTTCCGCACGAGCAATTGCACGCGATACGTCGTCTGTTCCCCAATGCGCGGATATTCAACAACTACGGTTGTGCCGAAGCGATGCCGCGACTGACGCTGCGGCCTGCCGAGGATGCTCAGGAGGCTGCCAATATCGGCCGCCCTCTGCCGGGCATCGAACTCAATACGAGCGACACCGGTGAGTTACTCTTTCGCAGTCCTTACCGAGCGGTGGGGGTGGTCGATCGATGCGGATTCATGGAAATCACGCCCGACATGTGGATCGGCACCGGCGACCTTGGCTCGGCCGTTGGTGATGGCACTTGGCGTCTGACCGGCCGCGCGAATGAAGTCTTCAAACGCTACGGCGAGAAAATCAGCCTGCCGCTACTGCTATCCACCGTGCTTCGCAACTGGTCGGGGCAGGCCGCATTCTATCGCGAGATGGATGCAAAAGGGGAAGAGGGGCACGCATTGATGCTCACTCCACACCCCTCCGAAACGCAGGTGAGGACAATCCTCAAGGCTTTTGCCGCCGAGTTTGGCCGCGCCCATTGGCCGCTTCGATTGGAAAGCGTTTCGGAAATGCCGCTCTTGCCAAACGGCAAGGTGAATGTGGCGGCCCTAGCAAAAATTACCGACAAATCTCTACACTGGTATCAAAGGTGACGCATGCATAATCGCGAAAAATTGAAATCGCTCCTGGTTGACGTGTTCCTGCTGGAGCCGGCGGAATTCCGCTTCGATATGACTCGCGAGGAAGTCCCCACATGGGATTCCTTGGGCGTGGTGTCCATGGCCGTTGGCATCCATCAGACGTTCGGCTACCACTTCACGCCGGAAGAAGCCCTGGCCATTCAAGGCGTGCCCGACATTATGAAACTGCTGGAGACGAAGGGCATTTCGTTCGATGCTTAATCTTCCGCCGCGTTGGACGATGGACGAGCTTTGGTCGGCCGACTTAGGCCGCGTGGGCGTATGGGCAAGCCCCAGCCTCGTCGTCCGCACCGACGAAGCACTGCCCTGGCCGCGTTTGGCATTGGCCGATGCGGTAGCCGGAGACTGGGATGGCCTCGTTGTTGTCGGCGGCGGAACGATGATCGACGAAGCCAAAGCGGCACTACGCGATGCCGATCGAAAGCGCACGCTGGTTGTCGTTCCCTCGTTGTGGGGCAGTGGCGCGGAGGCGTCGCCGGTGGTCGTCCTCAATCGCAATGGAGCAAAGCAGATTCGCGTCGATGCTAAATACCTGCCGGACTTTCGCGCAACGTGGCCGGAACTTGCCGCTACGGTTCCTGCGCAGCGAGCGCGCGAGGCCTGCGGTGACTGCTGGGCACACGCCCTGGAAGGTTTCCTTTCGCCCATGGCTAGCGACGATTTGCGCCGCGATTTGTCGGAACTGTTGCGAGAAATGATTGCCGCTCCGCTCGCCAACGATCCCTGCTGGTTTGAACTAAGTGCCAGGGCCTGTGCCGGTCAAGCCGCGTCGGGCGTGGGGTTGGTGCATGGCGTGGCGCACGCGCTGGAACATGCGTTGAGTGCGGCTTATCCCGATGAGAGTTGGCATCACGCGAAAATATGTGCGACGATGCTCTTGCCGGTCATGCAGTTCAATCGCGATACGTCGGAAAAATGGGAGTGCCTGACGAAGGCGTGGCAGCTCGATGGCGAAGCGATTGTGGCGGTCCTGCGAAACTTACACGATGCGAGTGCCTACGAGCGGATCGTGCCGGTGATGGCCGAGAAGTGGATGTCCGTCCTGCGCGACCCATGCAGCCGGATGAACGGTGCCTTGGTGCGTCCGCAGAGCCTCGAATACTTCCGCACGTGGAGGGCCGAAACGGCTCCTCTCTCCTTATTAAAAGAGGGGCAAGGGGTGAGGGCATGACGAAGCTCTTGGAACAACCGCCGTTTGCCGCTCGCGACGAAGCAGCGTTCGTCGCTGAAATGAACGCGCTGACCGCTTGGCATATCGATGGTTGCCCCGAATATCGCCGCGTCTGGCCCGCCTGGAAGCCTGCGGATCGGGCCGAGGATTTGCCCTACTTGCACGCCGGCATCTTCAAGCACGTGCTTTTTAAGACCGCAGGCGCCGGCATCGAGCACCAGCGAACGTTGACATCCTCCTCGACGAGCGGCTCCGATCCCTCAAAAATCGTGCTCGACAAACGCAGCTCCGATTTGCAGTCGCAAAGCAGCCTGGCCGTGCTCAAGGATATGGTCGGGCCAGAAGTGCGGCCGCTCTTGGTGCTCGACGGCGCAAAGGCTTTGCGGCAACGAGGGGAAGTCATGGCCCGCGTGGCCGCCGCAATGAGTTTGCGACCCCTGGCGGCTGAGATACACTTCGTTCTCGACGATGTGCAAGATGCGGCGACGATGAACTGGCGGCAAATCGGCGACGTCTTCCGGAAGTACGACGACGTTCTCATCTATGGATTTACCTGGATTCTTTGGAAGGCTTGGGCCACGGCTGCGATCCCTGCCGATGTATTGGAAGCGTTGGCCGGCAAGCGGGCACACTTCGTCCATAGCGGCGGATGGAAGAAGCTCGAAGAGGCAAAAGTCGATCGCGCTCAATTCGACGCGGCACTGCTTCGCGGCTTCTCGGCAGATTCCAAAGTCATCGACTACTACGGCCTCGTCGAGCAGGTCGGCGTGATTTATCCACTTTGTACACGGGGCTTTCGCCATGCTCCGCGCTGGTCGGAAGCGATCGTCCGCAATCCGTGGACGCTCGAATCCATCGTGGGTGAAGAGGGCCTCTTACAACTCGTCAACGTCCTCGCCTGGGGTGCCCCCTACCATAGCGTGCTTACGGAAGATATGGGCCGCATCGTACCCGGCGAGTGTCCGTGCGGCCGAGCGGGGACTCGGTTCGAGCTACTCGGACGGGCACCCAACGTTGAAGTGCGAGGTTGTGCAAATGTCTGACAATCTGCACTATTTCGCGACCGCCACGCAACGATGGGCCGTTGCCTTGCCGACGCGGCTGGACGCTTTGATTGCCGATTGGGAACATCTTCGCACGGCGATGATTCGCCGCATGCCGTCCGATTTCTCGCGCGACGAATGGGCCTACTTGATCTCCTTCCTCGACGGCGACAACTTGATGCGGCCCTTTGTCGAGGCGTTTGGAAAGCCTACGGCAAATCCAGAGTCGGGCTGCGATGCGCTGGCCCGACCGCGCGGCACCGTTGCGGTTTGGTTACCGAGCAACGTCAGCCTCCTGGGACCGTTGACGCTGATCCTCCTCAGTCTGACGGGAAATCGCGTACGGCTCAAGGCCAGCGCGCGGGGCAACGATCTTACTGCCGCGTTTCTCGGCTTTGCAAGCGAAAATCTGCTGCCGGGCACCTTGCGCAACTACATTAGCGAGCGGGTCGCGCTCGATCAATTCGACCGGCACGATCCGCGCAACGAAGAGCTTTCGCAAGATGCCAGTTGCCGAATTGTGTTTGGATCGGACGAGGCGGCGAACGCTGACATCCGCTTGCCGCATCGCGCCGATAGCAGCGTATACATTTTTTCCGATCGCCGCTCGGAAGCCTGGATCGAGCCGGCGATTGTAAGCGATAACGTCGTCGAAACGCTCATCAAGGTCTTTGCCATCTACGGTTCTGCCGGATGCACGTCGCCTAGCCGGGTCGTCTTGCTCGATGGAAGCGAGGCCGACGCGCGGCAGTTGCGCGATCGGGTAGTCGCCGCTTGGTCGCGGATCGTCCGCCGACAGCCGGCGATCCATCTTGCTTCGCAAAATGTAATGACGCGGCAGTGGGCGGCCGCCTTGGGTTGGGACGCGACCTCGACTCTGCACAACGCCGCGGTGATTGCCGTCGGTTCGACCGATTTGCCCCGTCCGACGGGGCTTATGTTCCTGCCGATCGTTGCCGCGTCGCGCGATGATGCTGTCCAGCAACTGCCGGCCAACATCCAGACCATAGGCCACGCCGTTGGCAATCCCTCGGACGCCGCTTGGTTGAAAATGTTCGCTCCAACACCGGTAAAGCGATTTGTACCATTAGGCCGCATGCACCATTTCGGCGCGACGTGGGACGGCTGGGAGTTTTGGCGAGGGATGTTTGAAACGATGACCGTCGAAAGTTGATTTTCCGTGGTTTGGAATAACCGTGCGCGTTCGCCCATTTAGAGTTTGCTCGCAGTAAGACAAATGTTCGCCTCATCGTACTCGTCGCCGCCGCTGGTTCCTTCCTGGGAAAGGTTGGTGTCTGCCTTTGATGCAGAGCTTGCCCAGCCTGAGATTGAAGGCATCCCCATCGGATCGACGTTGACCGATATCCTTATTGTCGACTATATCAACGGCGGCGGCCGCTGGGGAATGGCTCAGCGGTGGCTCGATGGCCTCCGATGGTGGAAGAGATATTTTCACGCACCGCGCGGTTCCGAGGATGGACTTGCCCAAACATCCGGGCGAATTCTCGTCACGTGGAGGTCATCGACATCGCGGGTGGATGAATTGATTCTTCCCATGCTTCAGGCATTAACGTTCGAGCGTTGCACGGTGGTCTACGAGAATTCAAACGTTCTTCAACGCTTGCCGTTGGGAGTAGATTCGGTCGATTTGAAGAAGGCACTTTGCTACGACCGCCGCAATTGGCTCGCTGCGTTCCGTCGATGTTGGCCGCAATGGCGTTCTCGCGTCTACCAGCTTTCAAAATCCTTTGGTCTTCCGCGCGGCGTGGCCGACCGTCTGGCACTATGCATCATCGTCAACAGCCAGATGGCCCTGGGGTGCTTGGACTTTCTAAAACGCTGCCGACCGGCGGCCGTCGTTACCGACTACGACCGCGCTAGGCTCTCTTCCTGCCTCGTGTTGGCTGCCGCCTCGCTCGGCATTCCGACATTTTCACTTCAGCATGGAGTCATGGGCGAGAATGCGGTTGGCTACGTGCCGGTCCTGGCGGATAAGATGTTCTGTTGGAGCGAACTGCATCGGACGATTGTAACGGAAGCCGGCCAGAACCCCGCAAACTTGGCAATTGGAGGATGCCCTCGCTTGACGCGCGCATTTTCCGTCGATCCCCAGTCGGCGCGCAAGCGACTGCAAATCGATCCTTTACATCGCGTGGCGATGTTGGGCACCTCGCCCGCCGCAGAATCGCAAAAGCGGCTCTTAACGGAATGGTTCTGCCGCGCCGTAAAACAACTCGACGGAGTCAAGGGCATCGTTCGTCTCCATCCGTCCGAAAGCCTCGATTTCTACCGGACAATTGCCGACGACTTTCCCGAAATCAGTTTTATCGACAATGCGCAGGTGTCGTTGGATGAATCGCTTGCCGCTTGCGATGTGGTCGTCGTGCAGAGGAGCGGTCTGGGGAGCGATGCCCTGATCAAAGGCCGCTTAGTCGTCGTAGTCGATCTTCCCGACGAGCCGCTGGGGCACGGGCAGAAACTTATCGAACGGGCCGGATGTCCGCGTGCGGCGAGTGTCGAGGAACTGGCTGCCTCGTTGCGAAATCTGTTGTTCGACGATGCGGTTCGCATTCGACATTTTGCTGCGGCTCAGCCATACGTCGAAGAGTTCTGCGCCTATTTTGGCCGGGAGTCCGCCGAGAAGATCGCGGAAGAGGTCAACCGTGTCATTGGCGTTAGAAGCCGCACGGCAACGCCAGACCGCGTGCCGGAGTCGGTGGGACAAAAAACAAAAGCTTAATGCTGCGGCCTTTTGCAATACTATTGATAAGAGTTGCGGCTCTGCCCTTTCGCGTAAAGTGCTGGATCGAGGATCGTCTGTTCTGCCCGCTATTGCTGTTTGCGCGCAGTGTAACGTGCGGCGAGGGCGTGCGGCTCTACGGTAAACCATATCTGGGAAGGGCCGAGGGGGCTTCGATAACGCTCGGGCGTCGGGTCGCGCTGCGATCGCGCAATGCGTCGAACTCGTTGATCGCGCGACCTTGCACGTTGGCGGCGATTCGCGATGGAGCGGTAATTGAAATTGGCGATGATGTGGGAATGTCGGGGGCAACGCTCGTTGCGGCAACGGGTATTTTCGTCGGCCCCCGGACTTTGATCGGTGCCGAGGCCATGATTCTCGATAGCGATTTTCATCCCCTGGATCCGCGACTCAGGCGTAGTCATCCGACGAACGGAGCCCGTTCGAGCCCCGTGCGGATCGGTAGTGATGTCTTCATCGGTGCCAGGGCCACGATTCTCAAAGGTGTGTCGATTGGCGACGGGGCGGTGATTGCCGCTGCCGCCGTCGTAACCAAAGACGTCGCGGCGGGAGCCATCGTCGGGGGGAACCCCGCGAAGGTGATCGGCTCGGTCTTTCCAAATGCTGTTCAGGAGCAAGATCAATGAAGATACTCGTGACGGGTTCCAGCGGACTCATAGGCTCGGAGGTTGCCCAACATTTCGACCGCTTGGGCTGGGAGATTCACGGCGTGGACAACAACATGCGGGCCGATTTTTTCGGTCCCCAGGGCGACACCCGATGGAATCAAAAGCGGTTGGAGAGCGGCTGCAAGCGATTCACGCATCACGAATTGGATATTCGCGATCGCGCGGCCGTTTTGCAACTGCTGGAAGACATGCGTCCAGACGCCATCGTACACGCGGCCGCCCAACCGAGTCACGATCTGGCCGCCTCGCGACCCTTCGACGACTTTGACGTAAACGCCGTAGGCACGCTCAACCTGCTGGAAGGCACGCGGCGATTCATTCTGGATTCACCTTTCGTCTACATGTCGACGAACAAGGTCTACGGCGACGCCCCCAACGAATTGCCGCTCGTCGAGATGGAAACGCGCTGGGACTATGCCGCGAGCGACGACTTTCCGGGCATTCGCGAGGATTTCCGCATCGACCGCTCGAAGCATTCGATCTTCGGGGCGTCGAAGGTGGCCGCCGACGTCATGGTGCAGGAATATGGCCGCTACTTCGGCATGAAGACTTGTTGCCTGCGCGGCGGATGCCTCACCGGCCCCAGCCATTCCGGCGTGGAACTGCACGGCTTTCTCAGTTACCTCGTCAAAGTAAACGTCGGCGGCGGGCACTACAAAGTCTACGGTTACAAAGGCAAGCAGGTTCGTGACAACATCCACTCGCTCGACGTGGCTTGCTTCATCGAACGCTTCATCGCCGAGCCGCGTTCCGGAGAGGTCTATAACTTGGGGGGAGGCCGCGACAATTCGTGTTCGATTTTGGAAGCGTTCCAACGCGTTGGAGCGATCACCGGCAAGACGATGAGTTACGAGTACATCGACAAGAATCGAGAAGGCGATCACATCTGCTACATCTCGAACCTCGACAAACTGAAGCGGCACTACCCCGGCTGGACGATCACGCGCAGCTTGGACGATATTTTTGAAGAGACCGTTTCCGCTTGGCACGAGCGAAACGCCTGAAATGCCCGGTAAGATACTCTATTTAAGCTGGTCGATTCCGC
>JANXOJ010000152.1 GCA_025353625.1 Planctomycetota bacterium
CTCTATCCCTGGGCGGTGGCCTCGAAGGCCGATACCCCGGTGGCGGTAGCAGCAGCGAAGGGCACTACGATTGGCCGATCTTCCGATGCGTCCAAAGAGGCTTCCGCGACGAATACAATCCCTAGTATAATGGCCACTCCAAGTAATTCTGCCGGAAGGTCGGCGGCTCGGCCCGAGGGGATCACCTCGGCGGTTCAGGCCGGCATGGCCAGCAGCCGTCACATGGTTTTTGCCGGTGTGATGGTGTTTTTCGTGTTGTTGACTTTGGGATTCATTTACGATTGGCGAAAGGGAGTCTTCCAATGGCGGTAGCGGATCTTATGGATCAGGTCGCGACGACGAAGCTCGACGAGCTGGTAAGCTGGTGCCGCAAGAACAGCTTGTGGCCCATGCCCTTCGCCACCGCCTGCTGTGGCATTGAGTTGATGGCCACCGGTGCTAGCCGCCACGACATCGCCCGCTTTGGGTCCGAGGTCTTTCGATTCAGCCCTCGGCAGTGCGATTTGATGATCGTCGCCGGGCGCGTGGTGATGAAGATGCTGCCCGTCTTGCAGCGTATCTGGCAGCAGATGCCGGAGCCTAAGTGGTGCATTTCGATGGGGGCCTGTGCATCGACCGGCGGGGTGTTCGATACTTACTGCGTCGTGCAGGGGATCGATCGGTTTATTCCGGTCGATATGTACGTGCCCGGCTGTCCGCCGCGTCCCGAGCAGCTGATTCAGGCCGTGGTCGATTTGCAAGCGAAGATTCAGCGTGAGGGGACGATATTTGGGCGAGAGTTCGCCGTGGCCTCGCGTCAGCAGACCAAGCGAGCCTTGCAGGAGGTGTAACCGATCCATCATGCCACAAAAAGAGATCGAAAATTGCATGGATGCTCTCCGTGCCTGCGTGGGAGAGGTAAGCGTGAGCGAATTTCGCGGCGCGACCCGCGTGGTCGTGCCCGCCGCGACGGTTCACGATGCGCTCGAGTTGCTTAAAGAGAAGCACGGATTCGATTTGCTGATCGATGTCACCTGCGTGGACTACTTAAATTACCCCGATGCCAAGGACCGGTTTGGGCTGGTCTATTTACTCGTCGGCACGGACACCAACCTGCGTTTGACGGTGCGTGCATTTGTGAACGATCCCGATCCCACCGTCCGTTCGGTGGTCGATCTGTGGGAAGGCGCGAACTGGCTGGAGCGTGAAGTGTGGGACATGTTCGGCATTAAGTTCGCGGGCCATCCCGACCTGCGACGAATCCTCATGCCCCACGAGTTCACCGTCTTTCCGTTGCGCAAAGACTATCCCTTGCAAGGCATGGGCGAGCGGCACAATTTCCCCGTCCTGACGCGCGGGGAAAGCTAAATGACAACCGTTGAAATTCATAGGTCGAAGGAATGACGTAGCCCGAATAACGAAAACTCAAAGCGTTCGCACCGACAACCGATCGCCGTCTGCTAAGAACCGTCCGCCAAGAATTAACCGTTAAGAACTAGCCACTAAGCACTTCCCCTCGAATGCCCCTAACCCCCTCCGTATTCGCCGACGAGCCGACACAAGACGGCATGCAGCCGTACTTGTGGACGATGAATTTTGGGCCGCAGCACCCGGCGACTCATACGACGTTGCGTCTCGTGCTCAAGCTCGACGGCGAGCGTGTTGCCGATGCGATTCCGGATATTGGCTTCCTCCACTCGGGCTTCGAGAAGATCGGTGAGAGCCTCGACTTCAATCAATATGTGACGGTCACCGACCGCATGAACTACATCTCGCCCATGTCCAACAACGTGGCGTGGCACATGGCGGTGGAAAAGCTGATGGGCATTACGGTTACGCCGCGATGCAGTTACGTCCGCACCATCGTTTGCGAACTGATGCGAATCAGCGACCACTTGCTCTGCCTGGGGGCGATGGGGTTGGATGTCGGTGCCATTACGCACTTCATGTTTGCCTTTAGCGGCCGCGAGAAGATCTATGAAATTGCCGAGGCCCTCTGCGGGGCACGCTTCACGCACAGCTATACCCGCGTCGGCGGTGTGATGCGCGATATCACGCCGCAAGTTGTCGGCATGATTCGCGACTTCCTTAAGTTCATGCCCGGCGTGATTGACGACATGGAGAAGTTGCTGGGTCAAAACCGCATTTTCGTCGATCGCATGGCCGGCGTTGGCGTGCTCACGAAGGAAGAAGCGACGAATCGCAGTTGCACCGGCCCGATGGCCCGAGCGAGCGGCGTTACGCGCGACCTCCGCATCGACGAACCCTACCTGAGCTACCCCGATTTTGACTTCAAGATTTGTTGTGCCCGCGAGGGCGACTGCATGGCCCGCTATCAGGTTCGCATGGCCGAATTGATCGAGAGCCTCAAGATCGTCGCGCAGGCCATCGAGAATATCCCCGCCGGGCCGGTGAATATCGGCCCGGAGCAGCGGAGCGTATTGCCTCCGCCGGGCCAGGTCTGGACGACAATCGAAGGTCTGATATCGCACTTCGAGTTGGTGATGCCCAATCGCGGCGCGCAGGTGCCCAACGAAGAGGCGTATGCAGCCATCGAGTCGCCCAACGGCGAACTCGGTTTTTACGTCGTCGGCGATGGCAGTCCCCGCGCTTATCGTGCGCGGTGTCGTCCACCCTCGTTCGTTCACTTTGCCACGTTTCCGCATTTGATTCGCGGGCATACGCTCAGCGATGTGGTGGCCGTGTTGGGAAGTTTGAACATCATCGCTGCGGAGTTGGATCGATAGCTCATGAGTACGACACTTGCGCCACACACCGACGCGTTCGTCAAGCGATACCTGAGCGAAGAAATTCGCGCGGCGATCGAGGCGTTTTATCCGCGCTATCCATCGCGGCGCGCGGTCGTGTTGCCGGCACTGCACATCGTCAACGAGCGTCTCGGCTACGTGCCGATCGAGGCCGTGATTGAGATTGCCCAAATGCTGGAACTCGCCCCGGCACAAGTTCAAGATACGCTCAGCTTCTACCACTTTTTTCCGCAGGACAAGCCCTCGGGCAAGTTCAAGGTCTGGTTCTGCCGCTCGCTCAGTTGTTCGTGCCGCGAGGGCGAAGTGCTGATGGACTATCTGGCCGAAAAGCTCGGGATTCATGTAGGCGAAACGACCGCCGATGGCCGCGTCTCGCTATTGCCCGCCGAATGCCTTGGGGTGTGCGAGTTCGCCCCCGCCATGTTGGTGAACGATACCGTTCATAAAGACTTGACGAAAGAGAAGATCGACGCCTTTGTCGAGATGGTAAAGGCCGAGAAGTTAGGAGCTAGAGGTTAGCCACAGATTTAGGCCGGAAGACTTACCACCCACCACCCATACCCCATCCCAGTGTCCTTCCCCGTGTTGAACTACGAACCCGTACTACTCGCGAACATCCACAAGGAAAACAGCCACACGCTGGCTGTCTACGAGGCCGCCGGCGGGTATCGCGCTCTGCGCAAGGCGATGAAGGAAATGAAGCCCGACGACGTGCTGGCGACGGTTCGCGCGGCGGGCCTGCGCGGTCGCGGGGGTGCAGGGTTCCCCACCGCGTTAAAGTGGTCGTTCCTGCCCAAGGATCATCCGGGGCCGATCTATCTCTGCGTGAATGCCGACGAGAGCGAACCGGGCACGATCGTCAACCGCGTGCAGATGGAAGAAGACCCGCACCAGATCGTGGAAGGCATTATCCTTAGCGCGTATGCCACCAAGAGCACCACGGCCTACTTCTACATTCGTTACGAATATCCGCTTTCCTGCCAGCGGATGCAGGCGGCCATCGACGAAGCCTACGCCGCCGGGTTCCTGGGCAAGAACATTCTCGGCTCCGGTTACTCGCTCGATCTTTTCATCCATCGCGGGGCGGGGGCCTACGTTTGCGGTGAAGAAACCGGCCTGATCGAAAGCCTTGAAGGCAAGCGAGCTTGGCCCCGAATCAAGCCGCCCTTTCCTGCCGTCGAGGGCCTCTTCCGCAAGCCGACCGTCGTGAACAACGTCGAGACGATGGCCTGCGTCGTTCACATCATCGATCGCGGAGCGGAATGGTTCCGCTCGATCGGCGTGCCGCCCAATCCCCAAGACCCGCGCGATGTCGGCAGCCTGGGGCCGAAGCTTTTTGGCATCAGCGGCCACGTCAATAAGCCCGGCTGCTACGAGGCCCCCTTGGGAATCACCGCGCGACAAGCCATCGACGAACTGGCCGGCGGCGTCTGGAAGGGCCGCAAGGCCAAAGCCGTAATACCCGGCGGGCTAAGCACCGGTTTAATGAGCTACGACGAGCTGGACACGCCGCTCGACTTTGCCGGGCCGTTGAAGGTCGGCTGCTTGGGCCTCGGCACCGCATGTTTGATCGTCATGGACGAAACCTACTCGATGGTCGATTTCCTCTACAACAGTTGCCGCTTCTACGCCCACGAGAGTTGCGGCCAATGCACTCCCTGTCGCGAAGGGACGCATTGGTCGATGATGATTATGGAACGCATCAAGGCGGGAAAGGGACGGCTCATCGATCTGGAATACCTGGCCGAGATCGGCAACACGATTGGCATTATCCCCGGCACGACGATCTGCGGGCTAGCCGATGGTGCCGCATGGCCCATCAAGACGTGCATCCGCAAATTCCGTGGAGAGTTGGAAGATTACATCAAGCGGACGAATCCCACCGGCTATGCGGTCGAAGTAGCAGTGCCCGCGTTGACGGGCACAAATGGAAAGCCGCACTAGAGAAAACAGGCATTTTTTAAGCGAAATAAGGTAACCGAACCGACCGAGTTCGTCTCGATCGCGAAAGTGCTTCAAAGTAAAAATGTCCGACAACCGATAACCCGACACCCGACACCCGACACCACCCACCCCTTCCCCGCCCCATGGCCAAAGTCACCATCGACGGACGCGAAATCGAACTGCCCGACGGCGTGCGCATTAACGCCATCGAGGTCGCTAAGCGCATGGGCGTTGAGATTCCGCACTACTGCTACCACCCCGGCCTGCCGATTGTCGGCAGTTGCCGCATGTGCCTGGTCGAGGCGGGCAATCGCGATGCCAAGACGGGCGAGATTCGGATGCAGCCCAAGCTCGTCCCCGGCTGCACGATACCCGCCACGGACGGCCTCGTGCTCGTGACCACCGGCGAGAAAGTCCAGCAAGCGCGGGCGATGGTCGAGGAAGGTTTGCTCGTGCGGCACCCGATCGATTGCCCCATTTGCGATAAAGCGGGCGAGTGTTCCTTGCAGGACTATCATTTCAAGTACGGTCAATCGGCGCGCCGCACCGACGTGATGCCCTTCACCAGCCGCAAGCGCGATCTGGGCGACGTGACGTTGTTCATCGATCGTTGCGTGATGTGTTCGCGTTGCGTGCGGTTCTGCTCGGAGGTCAGCGGCACCGCCGAGTTGATGGTTGCCAATCGTGCGGCGCACGAAGAGATCGACGTCGTGCCCGGCTTCCCGCTGCACAATGAACTTTCGGGCAATGTCGTCGATCTATGCCCCGTCGGCGCGCTTTCCGATAAGGACTTTTCTTATCAACAGCGCGTCTGGTTCATGCGGCAGCACACGGGCGTATGCACCGGCTGCGCCCAGGGCTGCTCGATCCATATCGAAGAGAATCAGGATCGGGTCTATCGCCTGAAGCCGCGCGAAAATCAGTTTGTGAATAAGTGGTGGATCTGCAACGAAGGCCGCTACGGCTACCACCACATCCACGATGCCAAGCGGTTGGCAGCACCGCAGTATCGCAATGGCGGTAAGACGACCGACCTCGACTGGACCGGTCTGCCGGAAAAACTGACGAAGAAGCTTTCCGACGCAGGACGGTTGGGGGCATTGTTCTCGCCGTTTCTTAGCGTCGAAGAAGCGTATTTGCTTGCCAAGCTAATCAAGGGGATCGACCCCCAAGCCATTTTGGCGATGGGGCCGGTGCCGACGGTAGGCGAGGATAAAAAATTCCCCGGCGGTTTTGTGATTGCCGCCGAAAAGGCCCCCAATCGTCGCGGCGTGGAAGAGATTCTCGGCTATTTCATGCACAAGCTGCTTACGTTCGACGATTTCCTGAATCAAATGCAACGGACGGAGTTGCAGGGAGTGTGGGTCTCCGGCGGATACAAAGGGCCCTGGATCGACGCCGCGACCGCGCGCAAGTTCGACGCGATTCCGCTCTTGATCGTGCAAGATTTGTTCCCCTCGCCTCTTTCGGAAATTGCGACCTACACCTTGCCCGGTGCCTCGTTCGCGGAGCGCGACGCCTCCTACATGAATCGATACGATCGCCTCCAGACATCGCGACTGGCCGTGCGGCCGCCGTGGGGCGTGCGGGCGGAGGCCGGTTTACTGTGGCAGATGTCGGGCCGCAAGGGACTATATAGTTACCGTGCCGTCCTCGACGACCTATGCCGCGAAGTGTTGTACTTTGCCCCCGCTGCGGGCCCCTTGCCAGATGTTGGCTTGGATATGAAGATCAATAAGCTGGCCAAGTCCGGTGCGCTGGCCGCCAAGATGGCATAGTGCATTGCAAATTGAAAAATACTAACTCCTAACACCCAACTCCATGCTCCCCATCGCCCTCGATGCCTTGATCAAAATCGCCGTAGTCATCGGCGGACTGATGACGGCCGCCGCCTATTTGGTCTTGGCCGAGCGTTGGATCGCGGCCTGGATTCAGGACCGCGAGGGTCCGAATCGCGTTGGCGTGCCGCTGACGAAGATTCGCCTCTTTGGCCTCGGTCAGCCGCTCGCCGATGGCGTTAAGTTCATCTTCAAGGCCGAGTACACGCCGGGTCACGTCGATAAGGGCCTGTACTTCCTCGCCCCGGTGATGATCTTCGCTTCCGCGCTGGCCGTATTCGCCGTGATTCCTTTCGGCGGCCTGCTGCCGGGCAATATCTTCCCGGCAAGCTGGGGCGTGTCGGAACCGATCAACCTCGTGATCGCACCGCGGCTCGACGTTGGCATGATCTACGTCTTTGCAATGGGCAGCATCGCCATCTACGGCGTCGTGCTGGGCGGTTGGGCCAGCAATAATAAATACAGCTTCCTCGGCGGGCTTCGCAGCAGTGCCCAATTGATCGCCTACGAACTGCCGATGGGCCTGGGAATCTTGGGTGTGGTGCTCTCCGCCGGATCGTTGCGCTTGGATACCATCATGCAGCAGCAGGCTCAGACCGGAGCGTGGAATGCTTTCGTCCAGCCGCTGGGGATGGTCGTTTTTTGCGTCGCCGCGTTTGCCGAGGCAACGCGCCTTCCCTTCGACTTGCCGGAAGCCGAGCAAGAGTTGATTGGCGGCTATCACACCGAGTACTTCGGCATCAAGCTGATGATGTACCTCGTGGGCGAATACCTGCACATGATCACCGCCGCGTTTTTGATCGTGATCTTGTTCTTCGGCGGATGGCATTTCTGGGGCCTGACGGGGTCGAGCGATACGGTCACTTGGACCCAGGCCATTTTGCGAATCATCGTGCTGAACGTCAAAGTGCTGGGAATGATCTTCTTCTTCATGGTCGCCCGATGGAGTTGGGCTAGATTTCGATACGATCAACTCATGTCGCTGGCCTGGCTGGTCATGCTTCCGATGGGCATGGTCAATATCGCCTACGTTGCCGTCTGGCAAGAGTACGGCGAGCAGTTGGCGACGCAAGCGGGATTGCCGCCGCAGATTGCGATGGCGGTCTGCGGCTGGGCGGTGCTCGTCGCAACCTGGTTCGTGGGAGCAAGCATGGCCCCGCCCGCAGGCGACAATCGCCCCCGTCGCACTCCGCTGGAACCGAGTTTCCCCATGAATCTTGAGATACCCGAGGGGGCAGGACGATGAAAAACGACAATTCCAAAGTGCAATGGGTCGCTCCGCCAAAGCTCGGCCTCTTGGGCAAGAGCTACTTGATGTTGTTCTTGCACGGGCTGGTGACGGCCATGCGACACTTGCTCTTCCATAAGTCGATCACGCTCCAATCGCCCGACGAGCGGCACGCCATTGCCGACCCGGTCCACTACCGCGGCGTGCATCGTTTAAACAAGGACGAGCAAGGGCGAGTGAAATGCGTCGCCTGCTTCCTTTGCGCCACGGCCTGCCCGGCACACTGCATCGATATTGTTGCCGAGGAAAGCCCCTGGCCCGATCGAGAAAAATATCCCAAGGTCTTCAACATCGACGAACTTCGCTGTATCTTTTGTGGGATGTGCGAACAGGCATGCCCCGTCGAGGCGATTGAGTTGACCAGCTTTTACGATCTGACCGGCGCGAGCCGCGAAGAAATGATCTTCGATAAGGAAAAACTTCTGAGCGTCTTCGACCAAACCAAGGACCGCGAGCCGATGCCATCCAAGCGCGTGATTTCCGCGACCACCGGCGTTGCGGCGGGAGGTCAGGCATGAATCCATCGCAAGGAGTTTTGGCCGTTGGAACCGTCCTGGCGGCAGCCGGACTATGGCTGCTGTTGCCGCGCGGCAACGAGCGCGGCCGGATGTTGGGGGGAGTCCTCGTCATCGCTGCGTTGGGATGCTACGGTGCCCAGATTCCGGCTGTGGGCGACTGGTTCGCCAAGGGGATGTTCCACGCCATCGCCTTGGTGACCGTGGTCGGTGCCGTAGCCACGATCAGCTTTCGCAGCCCCGTCTATTGTGCGATCTGGTTCGGCCTCACGCTCAGCGGAACGGCGGGTTTATTTCTCCTGGCCGGTGCCGAGTTTTTGGCCATCTCGACGATTGTCGTCTATGCCGGGGCAATCCTCGTCACATTCCTCTTCGTACTGATGCTTTCGGAGCCGGAAGGCTATACGACCTACGACCGACGGAGTTGGGAGGCGATGATCGCGGCTCCCACGGGTGCCGTTCTGGTGGGCATTCTCACCATGACCATCGCCGCTTCGATATCGATGGCCGCACAGACGGATACGACCCATGCGTCGCTGGAAAAAAGCCCGTCGGCTGCAAAGAACGCGATAGCCGCCGATGCCGTCGCTACACCCACCGTTCCGCCGCCAACGATTTCCGAGTTGGGGGCACAGTTGTTTACCCGTTATTTGATCTCCGTGGAGGCGGCGGGCGTGTTGCTCTTCGCCGCACTGGTCGGTGCCGCAGCCCTCGTAACGCAAGGCGGTGTCGGTCGATCGCGAACGGCGGCGGCAACGTCGTCCGGCCCGCGGGAAGGAGCCGCACATGCCTCCTGAACTAGCTACCTTACAGAGCTTCCTCGTAGTGGGTGCTTTGCTTTTTGGTATCGGATTGGTCGGCTTTTTGAGCCGCCGCAATATGATCGTGATGTTCCTTGCAGCGGAGATGATGCTGCAAGGCGTATCGCTGAGCCTCGTCGCCTGGGGCCGCTACCACAACGA
>JANXOJ010000236.1 GCA_025353625.1 Planctomycetota bacterium
TGCCCAACACGCAACCCGAAACGTGGAACAATGGCCAGGTCCACGCGTATTTCTTCAGCGGCAAGACCGACCCGATGAATGTGGACAGCGACGGCGACGGTTTGCCCGATGGCCTCGAACTCGGTCTCGAATCGCCGCTCGGCACAAACATCCACCCTGAAAACGCAACCCACTCCGGGGAGGTGACTGCAACCTCAGCTTCGGCCGTTAAGGCTGAGAAAGGAATCTGCACTCCGGGGGTCTTGATGCCTGCCCGTGCGGGAGTCTTTGTGGCCCCTGCAAGTAATAATGCAGCCAAGACGTTTGCGATCAGTTGTCGAACCAAGGACTCCTCTTCTTTAGAACCGCGACCATTAGTCGCGGCATTGACCGTTGTATCATTTTCAACGATCTGATGAGTTCGCGTAATTTACCAGTAAGAACTAACGGGTCCGGAAAGCGCTTGATGAAGCGTTGCCGGACCCGTTGTCGCACGCGGTGGAGTTAGAAGTCGTACCGCAGGCCAAACTGCATCACACGTGGGTTCGTGAGCGTACTTGAATACTTGCCGAAGGTGCCGGTGTTGCCGACATCCAGGCTCGCCGTATTCACATCGAACCGGACTGAGTTCGGTACGTTGAACACTTCCCCGCGGAACTGTAGCGAATGCGTTTCTTTCCAAGGCATCACAAAACGCTTGGCCAAGCTCATGTCGAGGCTGAAGAAGCCATCGCCGCGAATCACATTGCGGCTACCGACCTGGCCCGCATAGCTGTAATCGAAGGCCGCCCGGGCTGGAGTTGGATCGGCAAAGATGTTCGGTCCACCGACGCCCGCTAGCCCCGGCGCATTCTTCGTTGTGGACGACCCCGGTGGCGTGCCGATTGCCGTCGCAAAGCCCGAGTAGTTCCAATTCGTCGGCCAACTGCCGGAGTTGTTCACGCTGCGCGGCAAGCCACTGGTGATGTTATACACGCTGCCCACCTGCCACCCGCCAACCAATGCGTTGGCTATTTTGGGCAGATTGGACCCGAACCGCTGCCCCTTGCCAATCGGCAACTGATACACCAGAAACCCATTGACTGAGTGCCTGATGTCGAAGTCCGAGACAGCCTTATTCAAAGCCGAGTTGTAGGGGTTCAAGAGGATCGCGTAGGAACCGTTGCCTCCGTCGCTTTCCGCAGACGACGTTAAGTCGATCGATTTTGCCAACGTGTAGTTGAGGTCAAACAGCAATCCGCCCAGGCGCTTGCGAACCGACCATTGCATGGCGTGATAGTAGCCTTTACCAACCGAGCGGTATGCGAACAATGAAGCGTATTGGGCGTTGAACATCGAATTCGGACCAGCGTTGCTGCACGGGCTACCAATATCAACGCAAATCTCATCGAGGTCGAGCAACGCCGACGTAATGTCAGTCGGATAATATTGCACTTCCTGATCGTAGACCTGCTGCGTTGCGGTGAGCCCATCGCCTGCATACTTCGAAAAGAAGTTCTCAAAGAACGGTTGCGATTTTATCTTAGAAGTTGGCGTTCCCAACCGCGCTTGGTAGGCAAGTGCGTTGACCGCGTCGAAGTAGGTTTGCCCGCTCTTCGGATCTTTAATATTCGTCGGCTGCGCCAGATCGGTGATACCGATGGACCGGCGAGACAAACGACCGAC
>JANXOJ010000025.1 GCA_025353625.1 Planctomycetota bacterium
GGCGGTCGAACGCGCTCCGCACTGCCGGCAGCTTTCCAGGCCCGTCCTGCTATTGCCTCCAGTCTTCGCCGGGCATGGTTCGTTTCATGAATTCGTCGAACAACGGAACGGTGAACGCCGTATCGCCGTGGCTGGGACTCCAGATCATGCCTTTGACGATGAGCTGGCTCCGCGTCGGTCCGAGCGAGGTCACTTCTCGGCCAAGCTGGACCGCGATATCGCCGGAGCGGTGAGGGCCGGGGCCCAGTTCCGACATCGCACGCAAATATCTTCTCTCGGTGGGCGTCAGACGGTCGAAGCGAACGCGAAAGAAGCTCTCGTCCAAGGCCGCGATCGCGCTCGAAGTGGCTTGCTCGACGTCTTGCAAGACAATCGGCGATGCGGTGGCCGAGTCCCAGGCGTGCTTTCCCCATTCCTGAAGAAAGTAGGGATAACCCCGCGTCTCCTGAAGGATTCGGTCGAGGGCGTCGGGATTGATCGCCACGCCCTGATCCTGGGCCGGCTTGGCAATGGCGAACCGCGCGGCCGCGTCCGGCAACGGCCCGATCCGAGGGAAGTCGAAAAGCCGCTCGGCGTACGATTTCGCGCGCCCCATTTTTCCGGGCAATTGTGGCAGGCCGGCTCCTACCAGCACGAGCGGGAGTTGGCGTTGCGCGGTGCGGTGCAGCGCAACGATCAGCGAGGCAAGCTGCTCCTCTTCGAGGTATTGCAATTCATCGACGAACATCACCAGCGCCGTGCCCGCCTTTTGGGCCGCAGTCCCTGCGGCTTCCAGCAGGGCTTGCAAGTCGTGCTCAAGATCGCCGTTGTCCGCCAGACCTGGCTCCGGATCGAAATCGATTCCGACCTGAATATCTTCATACTTCATCTTCAGGGCTTTGGCGAAACCCGCCAAGGCCCTCAGTGCGCGCTGCGCCAGATCCTTGGCCCGCTCATTCCGTGAGAGCCGCAGCAGCGCTTGCCGCAATTGCGGGGCGAGAATCGCGGGGAGAGACCGGTTTTCCGGTGCTTCGACCCAGAGTGTCTGCATTCCGGCCGCATCGGCGTCTCGGCGGAGCCGGTCCAGTAATACGGTCTTTCCGACGCCGCGAAGGCCGACCATCAGAATGCTCTTGGTCGGACGCCCAGCTCTCGTCCGCTCGGTAGCAATGCGCGCGGTCTCCCGGAGATCATCGCGACCTGCAAGCTCGGGAGGCGGAGTTCCAGCTCCTGGTGCGTAGGGGTTTTTTATTGGGTCCATGATGGCAGCATATTATACATAGTTTATCATAGTTTACGAGATCGAGATAAATTTGCTAATTTCAGTCAAAATGCCGGTGATAATTAGGCGAAATCAGGTAATGTATCCGGCAAACTCGATTGAGGACCGGTTAAGGCAGGCGTGGAATCCACATCGTGCAAATTATGCGACGCTTTTCCGGCCCCTGGATTGAATCGATCCTTGTAAGCAGCACTCTACGTAAGCAGCGTTCTACGGAACTGCGGGCGTGTTTGGAACGAACGTATCGGTCATAAAGAGTGTGTTGTCGGCCACATTCAGCATGGGACGATAAGGGTGATATCGCTCGCAGCGGGCAGGGTGGCCAAGATAAAAGACGAGGTCGATCGTAACGCCCCAAGACTCTTGGGTTGTCCCATTTACGCCGATCCCCCGCTTGGGAATCAGATAGTTGAAGCGGTTTTCCAGTTCCCAATTCGTGCCCATCGGCACCCGAATTTCGCCGCCGACGATGCCATCGCCACGGCCCGACAGGCCGAGCCATAGGCGGCCATCGCCCCCACCAGAAAAGTAGCGGCGATAGTAGAGGGCAAATATGTCGGTCGGTTCCATGAAGACCAAATACTTGGCCTCGCGGCTGAGCAGCACAAAATCCGTGCCGCCGGTGCCGTAGGCCCCGAAGTATCCGACCTCATGCACGCCGCCGGGGAAGAGGAAGCTGGTGTCGCTGCGAATCTGCTTCAAGTCGGCCTTGGCATAGTAGGCATCGTGCAGCCAATCGTAGGTCACACCCCACTGGAATCCCCACTCGCGTGCCCTCTTGAAGAGTCCGCCGGTCACGAAAAACTGGTTGCGACGACTCGACGACCCATCGACGGCTTGACCGCTGGAGAAATTGCTCTGGACGGCCTGTGCCCCAAGCTGCCAGCCCCAATCAAAAACGCCCAGCGGTGCCCCGAAATTAAAACCTTCGTGAACGCCGAAATTGCCGTTCTTGCCTTGGTCGAAAGGCCCCTTGAAGCCGTGAATTCCGCCGAAAATCGCCAAATCGCGAGTCCACCAGTGCGTCAGACTTTCGCCCCAAGGCGTGTCGGGGCCAACGTCGATCTCGTCGCACTCCTGCGGCCCGCGACCTTGAAGGCGGTCGAGAAAGGTTTGATCGTCGGGACCGCTTGGGGCGGAACCGCGCTGTGCGCATCGACAATCGGGCGGCAGCGGATCGAGCCAAATCGTCCCCTCGGAGCAATCGCATGCTTCCGGCTCCGTCGCTTCCACGAACGCTGTGGGGCCGCTGCGCGTTTGTGCGCGCGCATCGCATACCAACACCAGCATTGCTGCTGCCGCGAGGATCGATCCAAGGCTGTCGATGAAATGCCCGATCGAGCGCACGTGTCGCGCCTCATGGGTGGTAAGCGGAAGGTACGCGGGAAAGATATCGAAGTTAGTCGAGTATCGCAATGGCGAACCGCAAACCTAGAGAGCGACCCACTTTGCCCATCCTCTCTTGACGCGCGTTGCGTTTACCTGAACAATCCCCCGCCTATCAGGCAGTTTTTCGCAACGCACATTCTTCGTCGGGACGCAACCATGAATCGCCGCTGCCCAAATCCGCTTGTGATCGGTCTGATGTTGTTGCCGTTGGCAGGCTGCCAATCGCCCTATCACTCCGATCAAGGCGCACTTTTTGGCGGATTGCTCGGAGCAGGTACGGGGGCCGTTGTGGGCCATGCCCTCGGGAATACCGGGGCAGGTGCTGCAGTGGGGGCGGGAGTCGGCGCGTTGTCCGGCGCTGCCATTGGTGCCGGCATGGATGAAACCGAAGCCCGCAATCGCACCCTGATCGAGCAGCGGATGGGCCAGCAAGTCGCCGCCGGCGCAGTCACAACGCCCGATGTAATCGCCATGACGCGAGCGGGGGTCGATGAAGACTTGATCGTCAATCATATTCGCGCGCACGGCTTAGCCGCGCCGCTGCAAACATCGGACGTGATCTACTTGCAACAGCAGGCCGTGAGCAAGCGCGTGATCGAGGCGATGCAAACGCAGCCCGTGGCGACCGTGCCGATGCAGGCCATGCAGCCGGCGCCCGTTTATGTCGAGGAACGCTGGGGTCCGCCGGGCTACTACTACGGTCATCCGCGTTACTATGCCCCGCCGCCAAGAATTGGCGTGGGCCTATCGTTTGGCAGGTAGGTCCAGGAGGGGCGGCAAAGTCCAAATTCTTCGTTCCGGCCTACCCAAATCCAAAACCTCACGAACGGGCTGGTGGGGCGTCATCGGCCCGCTTCTTCTTCGCGTCCGACGGATAAAAACGGTTCGCGTCAAAAAGCCCTTTGAACGCCTCGTGTTCGAGGTAACTGATTCGGTTGCAATGAAACTCGCCCTGGCCGTGAATCGACACCAGTTGCTCGTCGTGCGTCAATTCGCGAAGTTGTTGCGGGCCGTGGTCGAAATAGTCGGCCCATTGCGTGGCCATGGCTCGATTGTGAAAACCGAACGCCTGCAAGACGGCACAGTTGTTCAAGATCGTTTTCCAACTCGTCGGATACCAAGTCAACAGTTGGGCCAAGTCTTGCCAGATCGTCCAGCAGGTGGCCCCATATCCGGCTCCGAGCGTAAGCATGCTTTCCAAGAGTGGAAAATGCTGAAGTGCCGCGGCCTCATCCAGGAGAAACAGCGTCGCGCGTTCAGGCCGGTCCTGGCGGCTGAACACGGCCATCAAGAGGACGCCGACCCAAAGCTTCAGCAAGGGGCGGAACATGTGGATTCGCTCCGGCGGAAGGATCATATAGATCGACATCGGCTCGCCGTTGGCAAAATCGGTCAGCGAGAACGACGTCGATCGCATCGTTCGCGCGACGCGCTCGCTCGTGAATGCCTTGATATACGATTGGGCCGTCGCGAGTACGCCGCCACGGGTGACTTCCGGCTGCTGTAGCATGCTGGCAATCTCGCGGTATGCGGCCGGCGGCAGCTTTTTGCCCTGTTGGTCCAAAAGATTCGCCAAATTGTAGACGACGTCATCGCTCAACAGTAATTCGAGCGCGTATGGCAAGTTCCGCTTCTTCGGATCCTCATTGGCCATCGCCGCCGCGAGAACGCCAAAAACAACCCCGCCGCCCCAAGCATCCCAAAACGGCTCTTTGGCACTCGACTGACCGCGCGAAAGAAGCTCGGCCAGCGTCTGCAAGTCGCTCTCGCAGTCGCGGCGCGGCAGGGTAAAGATATCGATGGGATTGAAACAATCAGACTCTTCATCGACGACGCCGAAGGGGTCAAATCGAAAAACGGGGCCAAACGTCCGCCGCTGGCGTGCGGTAACGCAATAAAGCTCGCCCTTCGGGTCAAATATCACCGCCGCGCCGCAGTAGTTTAGAAGATTCGGAATGACCACACCGGTGCCCTTGCCGGAGCGGGTGGGTGCGATCGTCGCCAAGTGGGCTGGGCCGGTGTAGGTGATGTAACCGCTATCGTGGGGTGGCGCATCGGAAGCCGGTGCGAATCCGACCGGCGCGCCTGCTTTGGCGTAACTGCCAAGAATGAATCCCTCTTTGGGCAAATCTCGCCCAGCAGACTTCGTTCGGCGTTGTGCGGCCATCGCGAAAAATCCTTTCAGCGCAGTAAATCCTTGCCCCGGCAAACCTTGTCTGGAAGACGACGCGTGCGCAGCTTTGTGGTGCGGGCGTCTCGCCCGCATTCGTTGGGCCAACGCAACTCGTCTTCATGGTGACCCTTGCGCAAAGAATCGCCCTTTAACGATTATGACGCATCGAGCAAACTTTGGTTCAAAAAATCCGCGACGTAGCCATTTTGGATCCCGCGCATCAATTTTGTCTGCCCTGATGGCTGGTTCCACCACACCTACCCACCCGCCAAGGTGGCTTCCTCGTTTCGGCAGAGAAATTATTCGCCATTCGCTTGCATTTTATTTCGCTTTCGTTAATAATATGGTTTGATTTGGTTATTGGAAATATAGGGGTTACGCTGCCTGAATTCCATCGTAAGGGGTGTAGGGCGTGGGTTGAAGAGCTGCCGTTCTTATCTTGCAGCCACTTAAGATAGCATCGCGTTGGTTTTCAGCGTTCGGTGCTGGGGTTGTTCCATAAAGGGAGATTGCCGTGTTGAATCGATCGGGCCTGTGTTCGTTGGTGTCGGTGCTGGTTTTAGGTACCGCGTCGGTCGTTTCCGCCGCTGCCTTGACTTGGGATCCCGGCACAACCCAGTCGAGCGGCGGCAACGGAACTTGGAACACCGCCAGTTGGTGGAACGGTGCAGCCGATGCCGCTTGGGTGACCAACAACGACGCCATCTTTACCGGTGCCGCAGGCTCGGTTACGCTTAGCGTCGCCACGACCGCGAATACGCTAACGTTCAACACGGCGGGCTACACAATCGCCGCCAACACGCTCACAATTTCCGGCGGCAGTGTGAACATGGCGGCCAGCAGCGGCACGATTAGTTCCGTTATCGCCGGGTCGGCGGGGCTCATCAAGACCGGCACGGGAAACCTCTGGACCAGTGGTCTGAACACGGTGAGCGGTGGCGTCACGGTGAAAACGGGTACGCTGACGATCAACGCCACCTCGGGAGGAAACGGCGAGTTTGCCAATTCTGCCATCACGGTGGCAAGCGGCGCGGAACTCGATGTGAATGCAGGTGACGGAACCGGCTACTCGGTTGGAAATGCGCTCACGATCTCCGGCGTGATGAAAAAGTTGAACGCACAATCGGAAACGTTTAACCGGCCAACCACGCTTTCGGGTGGAACGATAACTTCATCTAATGGGGCTGCGGTAGGCGGAGGTCTCGAAGCTTATAACTTTTTTGGCAACTACATCGCAACCGCGCCGGGTACCTCCAACTTGATTACCGGGGTCGGGCAATTCGGTTTGCGAACTGCCTCGGCTTACTTTAATACGGTCCCCAATAGCACGCTTACGATTTCAACGCCCGTTAGGCAGGACCAGAACGGTGCCAATACTCCACTTTTGAAACAGAATACGGGCCTGATGGTGCTGGCCGCGTCCAACACCTATACCGGCAAGACGAACATTTTTGCCGGTACTCTTTCTCTCACCGGCTCGGCATCGATCGGTTCGACGTCCGCTATTTCGCTCGCGCCGGGTGTACTTTTCGATCTCTCGGGGCTCAATTCCACGTTCACCCTCGGGGCGGCACAGTCGCTCAGTGGCGGTCGAATTGGAACGCTCGGCACCGATGTCAACGGCAGCCTCATTAGCAGCGGCACCCTCGCCGCGAAAGGTACGCTCTCCATTAACGGAAGCCTCTCGCTCAATTACGGCAGCACGCTTTCGCCCAGCTTGGCACCTTCCACGTCCGCGCTGATTACGGTCAACGGGGCCGGTTCGACGTTGACGCTCAACGGCACGACAACCGTCCAACCCTTTATGCTCACGAACGGCACGTTTACGCTCATCAACGGCTACTCGGCCCTGGCCGGCGCGGGAACCGTCTCGTTCGGCGCGTCCGCCCTGGGCAATGCCAATTTCCGCGGCGTGCCGGTCGGTAGCGTAAGCGTGGCAGCCAGCGCGGTCACGACAACCATCAGCGGCATGGCCCCGCTGCCGGTTACTTGGGTTGGCAACGTCACCAATGGGTGGGATGTGAATGCGAACGCCAACTGGAACAACGGTGCCGGTGCCGATAAGTTTTTCCACGCCG
>JANXOJ010000307.1 GCA_025353625.1 Planctomycetota bacterium
GTCACCCACGCGGGACTTCCATGCGGGCAACCACGTCGGACGCAAAGGCGGATCGCGGCCAACTCCGCTTCCGTTTCGCATCCGTGTACGATCTGCAACCAATCGTTCGGACGCTGCATAGGCCAAGGTTGTATTCGCGGATTGCTCGGCACCATCGGCGATGCAAAGAACCAAACCACCTTACGTCGTAATACTCGTGCGGTCGCGGCCAATCTCTGGTGTCCTCACGCACGTCGCAATCGGGCGGCACAGTCTTTGTAGGATGGCTGTTTGGAATAGGGGTCAAAGTGCGATAGCGTGAGATGATTCATCGCCTCAAAGTGCATGGGGATGAAAAGCTGCCCGGCGGAAACGGTGTTCGTCAAAAATGCCCGTACGGTGATCGACCCGCGACGCGTCTCGACGGTCACCTTCTGGTCGGGGGCGACGCCGAGCTTTTCGGCGTCCGTCGGGTTGAGTTCGACATAAATCTCCTGCGGCGAAAGCTGCTTCAAAACGGGCGAATTGCGGGTGCGCGTTAGAGTGTGCCACTGCGATACGGAACCGCGTCCGCTTAGTAGCATGAACGGGTAATTGACATCGGGCGGCTCGGGCAACGGCCTGGGGGCTTCAAACAGGATTTTGGCGCGGCCATCGCGGTGGTAGAATCGGCCATCTTCGAATAGCCGGCGATGGGTTGCCGGTTCGCCGCTTCCTTCCACGCAGGGCCACTGAACACCGCCACACGCATCGAGCATGGCGTAGTCGCGAATGCCCGTAATATCGCACGGCTGACCGCGAGATATTTCCTTGATGATCTGGAAAACGGCCTCGGGATCGGTCCACCGCTCGAACATCTCGGCACATCCCCAATAATGGGCGACGAGGCGGAAGATGCTGAAATCGGCCAGGGCTTGGCCGGGGGCCTTGGCGACTTTTTTCGTCAGGCCAATGCGGCGTTCGGAATTGATGAAGGTGCCGTCTTTCTCTCCCCAAGCGGCGGCCGGCAGGATGAGATCGGCAAGTTGAGCCGTTTCGGTGTTGGCATACATATCTTGCACGACGAGAAAGTCGAGCTTGCCGAGCAACTCATCGAAATTGGTGCGGCCGATCCACGAGTGGGCCGGATTCGTGGCGATAATCCAGAGGCCCTTGATCTCGCCGCGATCGACGCCGTCGAGGATTTCGTTGTAGGCCCAACTGTTGCGGTCGGGAACTAAATCGGCATCGATATCGAGAATCTGAGCGATTTTGCGGCGGTCTTCCGGCTTTTCAAAATCGTGCCCGCCCATCAAATTCGTCGTGTTGCTATAGAGCCGCGACCCCATCGCATTGCATTGGCCGGTGATGGAATTGGCCCCCGTGCCGGGTCGGCCGATGTTTCCGGTGATCAAGGCGATGTTGATAATCGCCTGGGCGAGCCGCGTCCCTTCGTAGCTTTGGTTCACGCCCATCGTCCACCAGAACGAAACCCGCTTGCCCTCGTGGATCAATCGAGCGATCTCCAGCAGCGTTGCTCGTTCGATACCGGAGGCGGCCTCGACAACCTCCGGCGTGAATTCCGCAACGTGTCGAGCGAATTCCTCGAATCCGCTCGTATGCGCATCGACGTAGTGCCGATCGATCCAGCCTTCACGAATGAGCAAGTGAGCCAAACCATAGAACAGCACGAGATCGGACTTGGGCTGCAAAGCCAGGTGGCGGGTGGCCGACATTGCCGTTTCCGTCTTGCGCGGATCGACCACCACGATTTGCGGGCTATGTGGATTGCGGCACACTCGCTCCCAAAGGATCGGATGGGCGATGCAGACATTTGCACCGACAAAGAAGAGAACGTCGGACTCTTCAAAGTCGTCGTAGGCATAGGGCGGCGCGTCGAAGCCAAACGACTGCTTGTAGGCGGTTGCGGCAGTCGCCATACACTGCCGCGTGTTGCCGTCGCCGTGGATCATGCCCATGCCAAACTTGGCCAACGCGCCGAGAAATGCCATTTCTTCATTGACGATTTGACCGGTGCTAATGAAGGCTACGCTCTGCGGGCCGTGTGCTCGTTGGATTTCTTTGAACCGACGACAGAAGACGTGCATGGCAGTTTCCCAGTCGATGGAAGCTTGCCGCCCCTTTTCGTCGCGGTACAGCGGCGCGATCGCGCGCTCCTCGGACTTCAGCACCCGCAAGGCTTCCCAGCCCTTGGGACAAGCCATTCCAAGATTCACCGGATAGTGCGTCGCCGGCGATAGCCCTACCGCTTCGCCATTGCGAAGGTGGATGTTCAGCGCACAGCCGGTCGAACAGAAACCGCAAACCGAAGGGGTCACGGCATCGGGCTTTTCCGATGCGGGCACCTGTCCGAGGCCAAATCCGCCGGGGTGCAGCAGCAACTCGCGGGTGAGCTTGCCGT
>JANXOJ010000319.1 GCA_025353625.1 Planctomycetota bacterium
GAGAACCGATGAATCCGGCACCGCCGGTCACGAGAAAAGTACGCATAAAAGTAAATCCGTAGGGGGCGTCAACCGCAGCGCAGCAGTGCCAATGAAACGAGTGAAGGTTATTTACCAGCCAATTGTAGCCCAGCTTGCACGATTCGCAAGCAGTATTTGCCAAAAGGTGCAGGCACTCCGAGAGTGCCTGATGCTTTGCTGTGCAGTACGGTATAATAGATTGGCATCGAATGCCTTGCCGCTCAATCTGGAGAATCGTCGTTCATGGCCGATGGATTTCAGAATCCGACTAGCGATCCCTTTCAATCCATGCCGCAACCGGCATTTGGACCTCCCCCGAGAATCGACGTTCAGCCGGAGTCTCGTAGCGGTGGCTTCCGGCTGGGCTGGGCACTGTGGCTGCTCGCAATCTTGATTCTCGTTCTGTTCGTCCCGTCGCTGGTCGAGCAAATCCAGTATGCTTCCGCACGCGGGCGACAGCGGGCGGAGGCCGAGATCGCCCGCGAGCAGCTCGAACGGGGGCACAACGTCACCATCGGCGACTATCGCTACGTGGTCAAGGCGATTCAGCCGTCGGTCGTCGGCGTCAAGGCGGCTCGCATCGTCGGCGGCGAAGAGAACGATGAGCTTTCGTCGTTCCTCTTTGGCCCGAATAACAATGGCCCCCGCATGCGCGAACAGGATCAAGGCTCGGGCGTGATCGTCGATGCGGCAGGCTACATCATCACGAACTACCATGTGGTGGACCGCGCCACGGACGTCAACATCGAAATGAGCGACGGCAGCCACCACAAGGCCCAAATCGTCGGCATCGACCCGGCTACCGACTTGGCCGTGTTGAAGATTAGTGCTTCGGGACTGATCGCCGCGCCGTGGGGCGATAGCTCCGACCTGGAAGCGGGCGATCCGGTGTTGGCCATCGGCAATCCGTTTGGATTGGCGCGCACGGTGACTGCGGGAATCGTCAGCGCAAAAGGGCGTCATGCGGTCGTCGAGCACGTCAACTATCAGGATTTTTTGCAGACCGACGCGGCGGTCAATCCGGGCAACAGCGGCGGCCCGCTGGTGAACATGAAGGCACAGGTCGTTGGCATCAACACGGCCATCGTCGGCCCGACCTACCAAGGGATCAGCTTTGCCATTCCCAGCAAGCTAGTTCACGAGGTTTATGACCAGTTGATTGCCACCGGCAAGGTAGCGCGCGGCTGGCTCGGCGTGTCCATGCGGGAACTTTCGCCGGAACAATCGGAAAAGCTGGGCGTACAGGGGGCCTTGGTTGCGGACGTCGTCGCCGATTCTCCGGCAGCCGAGGCGGGACTCCGCCGTGGCGATATTATCGCGAAGTGGAAGGGCAAATCGGTGAGTGGCCCCACGGAACTAGGTTTAGCAGTCGCATGGTCCAAGATCGGCGAGAAGGCGGCGGTCGTTGTTCGGCGAGGGAAAGAGGATGTTGAATTAATCGTTAGCGTGGGACAGCGCGCGGAGAGGGTGAAGTGATGTGGCCGTTAATAATGTTC
>JANXOJ010000372.1 GCA_025353625.1 Planctomycetota bacterium
CGTGCCCGCATTGGGATCGGTTCGCAATGGGGCGATGAAGTTTGATCCGCCCGCCGTAATGTTCTGGGGTGCCGAGAAGCCGGCGGACGTCGCGTTGATGTTGTTCTTTTGGATATTGAAGTCAAAATCGACGCCGATGCGCTCGAAGAACTGATCGTTGAGCGTAATGAAGCGGACTTCAATCGTGACTTGCAAGTCCTGCATGCGCCGCAACTGCTCGAGGAGATCGACGATTTCTTCGTGGACTTCCTGCGTCTGGCTGACGACGAGGCTTAAGTTCGTCGGTGCCGCAGCCACATTGCCTTGGCCGCCGTTGTGGTCCCACGTCTTCGGGGAGACCGTTTGCGTGATGAGGTCGATGAGGCTATCGAAGTCGGCACTCGAGCCGCCGCCTGCTCCCCCGGCACCGCCGCCCAGGGGCACATTGCCGCCGCCGCCGGGCAGCCGTGGGGCCATATTCGCCATCACGGCCGGGTTGATCGTGGAACTGTTATTCTGTTTTCCATCGTGGCTGGCAACGACGGCCATCGGCGTGGTCGCCGTGCCGAATCCGCCGCCGGCACCGACGGCGTTGTTCATGGCATCGTGCAAAGCACCGGCCAATCCCATGCGCGGATTGGCAACAAAGTTTGGAATTGGCAGCACCAAGTCGCCGACGGGATAGGTCTGCGTGTAGACTTGGCCGGTCTTTTTCTGGTCGCTGGTGATGTTGAGCACCTCGTGCTTGATAATGTAGCAAAGATTTCGCTGTTCCAGCAGCAGGTTCAAGTAGCTCTTCAGCTGAATCTCGTGGGCCAGTTCCAGCGTGACGGGTGTGTCGGGCGACAAGCCTTCTTGGCGAAGCCCTTCCTCGTCGAGGTGGATGTTGATGTCGGCGTACTTCGCCAACTGCTCCAGCACCTGCCCCAACGGCCGGTTATGGCACGAATAGAGCACCGGGGTCTGAAGCTTCTTCTCGATTTCGATCTCGCGATCCGTACGGTGCCGCCGGTTGCGCTCGGCGACCTGCTTAACGCGTTTGCTCGTAAGGCTCTTCCAGTTTTTAACATCGGGGAATGCATAGTCATCGCCCGGCCCCGGGTCCGATGCCCCTTCGACATCCTGGAATGCCCTGGCGATATTGTCGCCCTTGCTTTCTCGGATGCGACGATCGCGATCGAGGTTACGAGCGATCTTCGATTTCAGGAGCATGACCTGGGTAACCGGCTCTTTCGGTGCCAGCTCGGCGGCCTTCTTCGCGATAACTTCGGCTTCCTCGAATCGCTGCTCTTCCGTCAATCGATTGTATTGGTCGGCTAGCTCCGCAAGTTTCTGCTGCGTTTGAAGCTTGACCGTATTCTCGCGCGTCAAGTCCTGCCGCGTTTTGTCGTTCTTCTCTTGCAATTCAATCTTCGAGCCATTTGTCTTGATGTACTGGTCCATTTCGGCAATCGATCGATCGAGCCGCCGCAGCAATTGATCGCGGGACGCAGGCTCAAGACCGGCAACTTCGACCTTCTTGCGGGTCTCCTTCAACATGGTCGCGGCCATCTTGGGGTCTTTCTCGCGCATTGCCTTTGCATCGAACTCCCGGTGCCCGACCTCGTTGAACATCTCGCGCAGCAATGCCTGCTGCTTGAGCACGGTTTCATCGACGGGCGACGTCGCGGCATTGGCTCGTGCGGATGGATTCTTTGGAGCGGACAAAAGCGACAAATGGTCCTGAAGGCGAGCGGCCGTCACGGGGTCAAGTTCGGTCATATAGCCGGCGGCCTGCTGGAACAATTGTAAGGCGCGATCGTGATCGCGGGCCTTTAGCGCAGCTTCGCCCTGCTGGAACAGGCCATAGCCTTGCGAGGGAGCCGCCGCAGCTGGAGATGCGCCGCCGATGCCCGGCGGCAGCGGAACGGGTTCCGTCGGCTGTTGATCGGCGACGCGCAAATTGCGTGAGGAATCGCGCGATGGATCGTAAACGGCCGAATTGACCGGTTGGGCGACGTTAACCGACCCACCGGCCTGAACGACTCCGGAACGATTTTGCGACATGGCCGCATGCACCGCTTGAAAAACGAGACTTGGATGGTCCTGGCCCGCTTCAAAGGCGGCCTCTGGGATTTGCAGCCGATCGAGTTGCCGAGCGAGCGACTCGGCCCGATCGATTTGATTTGCCGTCAATGCCTCGCGCGTCTGGTGCATGAGGTCGATCGCCTTTTGGCGAGCCGCCAGCGAAGGCCCGATACTGCTTGCGGCCTTGTGTGCGTCCGCAACGACGGGCGGGCCCGCCGGATTGGCCTGCTGCCGGAGGCCGGCGATTCGCTTCAACAAATCCTCGGGCTTGGCCTCAAAGGGGCCATAGGCAACTTGCTGCTGTGCGGCCAGCGCGGCCAACTGGTCGGCCTGGGCATATTCGCCCCATTGCAGCAAAACTTCCGATTGTTCCATCAACATTCGAGCGTAGGTCTTACGATTGTCTTCACTTGCGTGGTCGAGGCGGCTGACTTCTTGATAGCGTGCGATGGCTGCTTCGACCCGTTCCGGGCTGTCTTCGTTGGGGGCATAACGAATCTGCTCGCGCTTCGCTTGGCCTAGCATGTCTCCGGCGCGGCGTACATCTCCAACGGCCAACGCCAAGCGGGCACCGCGAAGCATGGCATCGCTGTGAACCCGATCGTTGGAACCGGACACCGGCGCGGGAACACCCGTCGAAGCGGGACTGCCCGTGGGAGGCAAGCGGTTCACACCGTTTGCGTCTTGTCCGCTTGCCGCGTTCGCATTTCCGCGTCCCGCCACGAACGGATCGGCAGGCCCCGCCTGCACGCTCGTGCCAACGGCAGGCGAGCGCGGAGCGTCTTGCTGTCCTACGACCGCGCCGCCCACGAGTACGGACGCCATTCCATCGGGCAAGCCGGCTGTAGCCAAGCCCGTTGAAATACACACCGCGACTGCGATCCAGCCGGCAAGAATTCGTTGGGTCGTATTCAAGACGATTCTCCTTTTCATGGAACTGACATGCGGCACTTTGAAACACCGCCCGTATCAACTCGTTCAAACCGCGTCGCGTCCTCGTTGGTCCGGCGACTGAATACTGCCTGCACGAGAGGCTTATGCGACAATCTTTTTTGAAAAGTCTGCGCGAACAAAAATGACGAGGGCGGTTAAATACCTCATGGCGGAAAATTGGTCAAGACCAATTCTGAAGGATTGCATTGCAAATTTGGCAAAGTGTGCGATTCGAGAATCGCCGAACGGCCAGAGCGATGCGCGATCGGCAAAAATTGCCGAACGGAGCCGGAGATGAAAGGCGGTGTAGGCAATGTAGAACAATAAACTTCCGAATCATTGTGGTGCAGGCGTCTCGCCTGCATTTATCGGGGCAGGCAAGACGCCTGCA
>JANXOJ010000051.1 GCA_025353625.1 Planctomycetota bacterium
ACGCGGATGGCGGTCGTCAACCGCGTATCGCAACCGAGCGACTCCAGGGCGTCTTGCAGGGCCAAGCCGTTCATTACCGTCGCCAACATGCCCATATAGTGAGCCGTCGCCTCGTGAATGCTGGAATTCCCGCTGGTGAATTGGGCACCGCGAAGGATATTGCCCCCGCCGATCACAACGGCCAGTTGAATGCCGTGCTTGGCCGCAAGGCTCGTCTGCCGCGCGATGTGCAGCACCGCATCCATCGAGATACCGCGTTCGCCGGGATGCGTGAAGCCCTCGCCGGAAATCTTCAACACAACCCGTTTGATCGTCCGCTCGCCCGATGCACCACTGGAAGTCGCCATCAAGATCACTCCTTGGGAAGTTCCCAGTGGATGAATTTTACAATTTTCATACCGGCCAACTTGGCCAATTCGCCGATCGTCTTGCCGGCATACTTGCCCGCGTTGGCGTGCGGCTGCTCCATCAAGCAGCGTTCGACATAAAAGAGGTTCAAGCGCCCCTCGATCACCTTGGATTTATTCTTGGCCAGGCCTTCCGCCTTCTTCAGGTCGGCCCGAGCGCGGCCGTGGCTGCTCGTCATCTTCTCCAGGTTGTTGGGATCCTGAATCTGTTGGTCGGGCAAGGCCAGCACCCGCTCGGCTTCGGCTTTGACGCTTTCCGCTTCTTGGGTCATTTGTTGATCGAGAACGCTGCGTTCCTTCTCAACGGCGGCGGAATCGACTTCGTCCTTGTGCAAGACTGTCGGACGCATTGCCGCTATGTGCATACAAATGTCGCGGGCCAGTTCCGCCGAAGCGGCTCCGTTTTCAACTTGCAAAAGCACCGCAACAGCACCGTTATGATGCGCGTAGCCAGCGCACGAACCTTGAATCTTGGCAATCCGCTCCAGCACGAACTTCTCGCGGATGCGGTTGTTCAAGTCGTCGAACTGTTGGCGAAGCGTCGTTCCCTTTTGGCTGGGCGAAGGTTGTGCAAGCAATTCGTCGGACGTGGCGGCTCCTGGGCCTTTGGCAAGCTGATGGGCCAAGTCGTTGACGAGCGCAATGAAATGCTCGTTGTTCGCCACCGGTGCCGTTTCGCAGCGGAGATCGATCAGCGTTCCGACGCCGGGGTCGATCTCGGCAAACACGCCAATACGACCGGTCGAAGTGGAGCGGCTCGATTGCTTCTCTTGGACTTTTTTGCCGCGGATGCGAAGTTCCTCAATCGCCTTTTCCATGTCGCCATTGGCTTGGCTGAGGGCTTGCTTGCAATCCATCATCGGCAAGCCGGTTTTTTCTCGCAGTTCTTTTACGGCGGATGCAGTTATCGCTGCCATTGAAAATTATCTCCTCAGTTGGTGTATCAATAGTTGAAAGAACCCCCGCGCTCGACGAATCGCAACGGCAAACGCGGTTGCCCAAGGACGCGTCGGACGGGGATCTTCACGGTTTTGTTTTGAATGGATCGGCCTATCAGTTTCCGGCCGCGACCGCAGCTTGCTGCATGGCGACATCGCCGCCTTCGGCCCGCTCCTGCTTCATTTCGCCCGCCTGATTGCGGCCGGAAATCACGGCGTCGGCCAGCAACTGAACGATCAGTTCGATCGAACGGATGCTGTCGTCGTTGCCGGGAATGGCCAAGTCAATTTCATCCGGATCGCAATCCGTATCGATCAACGCCACGGTCGTCACGCCCAACTTGCGGGCTTCCTTGACCGCGTTCTTTTCCTTGCGTGGATCGATGACGACGAGACATTCCGGCAGGCGATTCATCGTTCGCATACCGTTGAGGTTGCGATACATCTTGCGGTACTCACGGCTCAATGCCGACTGCATCTTCTTCGAGAAAGTGGCCAGTTCATCGCCGGAGCGAATCCCTTCCAACTCTTCCAGCCGCTTCAAACGGCTGCGAATCGTGCTGAAATTCGTGAGCGTGCCGCCCAGCCAACGATCACTGACGAACGGCATCCCACAGCGAAGGCCCTGTTGTTCGACGGTGTCGGACGCTTGACGCTTGGTTCCCACGAATAAGATGAGGCTGCCTTGAGCGGCGACGCCTTGAAGGTACTTCCGCGCGCGGAGCAGGCCGCGAACGGTCTCGCGAACGTCGATAATGTGAATCAGATTGCGGCGTGCGTAAATATACGGCCGCATCTTGGGGTTCCAGCGGCTGGCACGGTGGCCAAAATGAACGCCCGCTTCGACCAAATCTTTGACGAGAACTGTAGCCACAAATAATCTCCATTGGACACACCGGCGATGTCCCGTCCTCACGCGAGGTTGGGCGTCCGGCGTTAATCGGGCACTGCGGTCAATGGGCAAGCTGCGCCACCTTTCTGGACCGTTCAGATAGGCAGACCTAAGAGTTTAATGATTATCGCTCCGCGCGTCAACGGAGCGAGAAGACGCCGTATCGTTAAAAAGCCGTATCCGTTAAAAAATGGCCTCGTTATAAAATGGCTTTGGTGGTGTGATGTGGGACGCCTTCACGCCTTTCTTACTTGGATTTCCGCCATAACATACGGACGTAAACCATTTACTCATAACGACCTGCGTCAATATCCGTTCGCCCTAACCTCCTCCAACCGTTGGACCGTTTGTTGCACAATTCGATTTCGGTCTCCAACCTGCAAATCCGCCTCAATCGGCTATTGGGGGGGGCTGAAACCGGGACGCAGCTAGTATTGACAAGGCGGTGGGAGGTCGGGTATGCTTCCAGCATGCCAAGACGAGCCAGAGTTACGCCCGGGGGGTTGGTGTATCACGTCCTGAACCGGAGCGTGGCGGGCGTGCCGTTGTTTCGCAAGGACGCGGATTACGAAGCCTTCGAGCAAGCAGATCATGATCGCGGCCCGGGAGCGACACCCCTTGCGGATTTTAGCTTGGTGTCTGATGCGAACCCATTGGCATTTTGTGGTGTGGCCGCGGGAGGAGGGGGATGTAACAGCCTATTTTCGTTGGCTGGCCCATACCCACGCCATGCGATGGCACGTGGCGCACAACACGGTCGGGCAGGGGCACTTGTACCAGGGCCGTTTCAAGAGTTTTCCGATCCAGGAGGACGACCACTTTTTCACCACATGCCGGTACGTCGAGCGGAACGCCTTGGCGGCAGGGGCGATTGAGCGCGCCGAGGACTGGCGTTGGGGAAGTCTGTGGGCGCGGCGGCAAGGCGACGAGTCCCTGAAAGCCATCTTGAGTGATTGGCCGGTAGAGCGTCCCCGGAACTGGATGGCGCGGGTGAACGCCCCGCTGACGGAGAAGGAGGCGGAGCGACTGCAAACGTGCATCGCAAGGAACCGGCCCTACGGAGACGATCGCTGGCAGAAACTCCAAGCGAAACGCCTTGGTTTGATGCACACGCTTCGTAGCGAAGGACGACCCAAAACGATTCCGCAGAGTCCGCGTGGAAACAACAAGCCGCGTCCCCGTTCCGACTACCCCGGACATTCTGCTTTTCTATCGCGAGGAGCCGTGAATGTTGGCAGAATCGCCGCATGGCAAGAACGGCAAGGGCATCGGCGGGTGGTGTTTGCTGCCATGCGATCAACCGCGGCAACACGCGGGCGGAGGTCTTTCACAAGCCGGAGGAAGATGCGGCCTCATTCAAGCTGATGCAGGACGTCCATAAACCCCTTCCCCTGCGCCGCCCGGCATGGCGTCTGGTTCCCAACCACTTCGATTGACAAACGCCCTGCGGGCTGGGAGTATCAAAGAATGAGCGAGCAAATTACCCGAACGATCAAAATCGTTGTCGAAAAGCATCCTGACGGCTACGGTGCCCACCCGCTGGGAATCAAAGGCGTTGTTGTTGGACAGGGCGAAACCTACGAGGAAGCACTTGCCGACGTCCAATCGGCGATTGCCTTTCACCGCGAGTCGTTTGGCCAGGACGTGCTGGGACAGGAAAAAAGAGCCATCACTGATTTCTGCCACCCATACAATCAGTGATGTCCCCATTTATTCCCCCTTCATATTCGTTTCCTTCTCTTTTCTATCCTTCCATTTTGTGTTCTTCGTGCCTTTCGTGGTTCAAAACTACATCCATGAGGCTGAACCAGGGACGCAGCTAGTATTGACGAAGGCGGTGGGAGGGCTTGCCATTGTTATGCAAGGAAGCGGATTGCGTGGAGATAACTAGATGCGTCCCGGTTTCGACCCCCGAACGATAGAAAACACGCGGTCCATATTGGACCACCACACGATCGCTAGACATGCCGTTGACAGCGAACAAAGATCCGACTCCCAGTCGAATTGACAGTAATGCGACAACAGCGCGCGGCGATATCGCACGACGTTTCCGCTTTTGGTTGGTTTACCTGCCGTGCGCCGTCGTCGCATTCTTTTTGAACCCAACGTTAGATCAACTGGTCTTTGGTGCTGGCCACTTCGGCAATCCACTTATGAATTATTTCCATATCGCAGCGTTTGTGCTCACGACGACTGCGGTAGCGCTGCCAGCATTAGCCACGATACGTAGTTGCCGCTATTCGTGGCTGGCCGCGCTATTGCTTGGGTTAGGCAGCCAGGCGGTGACATATTTTCTTGCTGCCATCTTCAGTATCTTTCGCTAGCGACCATTAGCACAGGGAGGGTAGAGTCGAGAGGTGGCGCGGTGGTTTAGGCTTTGGCATAATTCCGTGTCGGGGTATCCCCGTCTGTGTTTCATTATCGACATTCCCTGCTCCGTTTCCACCTCCGGCTTTTCCGTCCCCGTGCGGAGATAACTAGCCGCGTCCAGGTTCCGACCACGAAGATATAAAGCAAAGGGGAACCACGAAAGGAGGAAGAATCGGGCTGTCTTGAAATCCAATCGATGCCTAAACTTCCATCGCTTTCATATTCGTTTCCTTCTCTTTTCTATCCTTCCATTTCGTGTTCTTCGTGCCTTTCGTGGTTCAAAACAACATCCATGAGGCTGAACCAGGGACGCAGCTAGTTGGGAGTGTGGCCAGCTTGCCACCGTTTTTCCTTATTCGGTTTGTTGCTAGCGTTCCAACGCCGGCGCAATTTCACGATAGGGCTTCCCGGCACGGTATCCACCGAGTCGGCCGCGCATGGCTTTTGCCAGCGGGTCGTCCGAGGGGGCACCAACGAGGGCTTTTTCCAGCGTTGCCACGGCCTCGTTAAACTGTCCGGACTCGGCCAACGCGGCGGCCAGCGTATCGAGCGTTATCGCGTCGTGGCCGACGAATTGTGCCGCTTTGCGAGCCCAATTTGTCGCGTCCGCCCCGTTGCGCAAAGTTTCGTCCGCCGAGGTTGCCTCAATCCAGGCGGCCATGTTCAATGCGGCGATGTCCGCCGGCCGCCTCTTCAAAAGCTCGCGGCATTGCGTGAGGGCCTCGCGATTTTGGTTTTGCAGATAGTAGTTCTTGGCGAGGTTCTCGCGGGCGACATCAAAATCAGGGTCGAACTCCAGCGCGGCTAAAAAATATCTATTTGCTGCCGACCGCTGCCCCAGACGAACGAGGTGGCAGCCCAAGTTGATGTTGGCGACGATCGATTGCGGGTTGATGCGCAGCGCCTCGCAATAGTGGTGCGCGGCTTCTTCGTCGCGGCCCAATTCCGCCAGCACGGTGGCCATCCCACAATGGGCAACGCTCGTTTCCGGCCCGCACGAGAGGGCATGCGTCCAAAGCGATCTGCTGTCTCGCCAGGTTGCCGTTTGATGCCATGCAGCGGTCATCGCCGCGACGAGAATGAGCGTTGAAAGTAACGACATCCAGTAATATCGCGTTCGGGCTAGTGTGGCCGCACTCCAGGCCACGATGATCGCCAGCCCAATCTGCGGGAGGTAGGTGTAACGATCGGCCATGGCATGGGGCAAAACGCCCATGACGGGCAGGAACATGATGAGATACCAGAGCCAGCCAATCAATAGGTAAGGATATTTTCGCCGCAGGCAAATTCCCGCTGTTAGCAGACCGCACCCGATGGCCAGACTTCCCGCAAGCTGCCCGAACGGGATGCTTATATCTCGCTGCGGATAGAAAGCCGCGAGTTGCGTGGGCCAGAAGAATTTAGCTGCGTAGGAGCAGTACGACACGGCCGCATGGCCCAGTCGCTGGTGCGGCGCAAGTCGCCCGATGGTAGTCATAGTTCCCGCCGATTGGCCAAGATAATCGGCGTATGCGATTCCGATTCCAAGGACCAGGAAGGGGACTTTTTCCATCGCAAGGCGGAACGCGATTCGGAGTTGATTGCCATTTGTGCAGGTTGCATCGGCGTTGCTGTAGCTCGCGGATCGAGAGCGGCCATACGGCCAATAGTCCAAGGCCAACAAGAGCAGCGGCATTGCGATCAGGGACGACTTTGCAAGCAGCCCCAGCGCATAAAGTAGTATCGCCGTGACGTACCGGGCGATCGACTGCGGTTTTGCGACGTACCGCGTATAGGCGTGGAGCGTCAGCATAAAGAACAGTCCGCTGAGCAAGTCTTTGCGATCGGAGATCCAGCCCACGGATTCCGCTCGGAGCGGATGCAAGGCAAATAGGGCTGCCGCCAAAGCACTCGGCCAGGCGGGCAGGATGGCCCCGCGAAGCCACAAGAAGAGCAGTATGGATGTTGCCGTATGCAGCAACAGATTGGTGAAGTGATGGCCGGCCGGCACCATGCCAAATAGTTGGTAGTCAACGATATGGCTAAGTGCGGTGAGGGGATGCCAATGCCCCTGCTGGCTATGCGTCAAACACCAAAGTGCTCGAGCAGCAAATGGGCCGGTGACATAGGGATTTGCGTAGACGTACTTGTCGTCGTCGTAGTTGACGAACTTGTGGCCCACGGTTTGGCCGAAAACCAAAACGACGGCGAGAACCAAGATGAGCGAAATGCCGAAATCGCGAGCAATCTCTCGCCGCTTTGGTGTCATTTCCGCCCGCGATTACTGGAAAAAGCTACCCGGCCTGGACTCGAACCAGGAACGAGGGTACCAAAAACCCTTGTGTTACCATTACACCACCGGGTAGTGCGGAAATGTCCAAAACGGTGGGCAATCTGCCGCGAACCGTAATACCGGGCCAAACCGCCTACGAGTTCCCGTATCCTATTCGCTGGGGCAGATTGCGGCAAGGGGAGGGGGTTTGTGTGACTCGAAATGGAACCCCGCCCGCACCACATTTTCAGCGAAGCGATGGTATAGCGGCGGGTTTCATCCTACCGTCATAGCGCGGGAGAGGGGAGTAATGACGCGAAAGGCCCCTAACTCGCCTTTCGGCGGCGTTAGGGGCCTTCACGCATGCAGGATTTCTGCGATTTCAGGATCAGGTGCCGGAACTAGCGAAATACTCGGTATTGTTCGGGTAGAGCCAGCCGTGCGATGGGTTGTATTGCCAGCCATCGGCACTTCCCGAAGCGGCTGTCGGCTCGGTGTCGCCGCTGAGTATCACGGTCGCTGCGCTATTGTTGAACGGATTGGTCGGGATGTCCCCGGTCACGTAGGGGCCATACGCACCCGTCGCGCTGACCGTGCCCGACTGGTCGGTCTTCGACGTTAATTTGGCCTTGAAGTCGGCACTATTGGCAGCCACGGGGTAGTTGCCGAGGTGATGTTCTTTGTACATCTCCAATTGCGAGCGGAGCGTGTGCAAATTGAACTTGAGGTTGCTCATCTTCGCGTCCTTGGTGGAGGTCGAGAACTGCGGGATGATCGTCGCGGCGAGGACCGCCATGATAATCACCACGATAAGGACTTCGATCAAAGTAAACGCACCGCGACGATTCTTACGCATTATATCCCTTTCCCAGCAAACAATTTGTGATGGCCCAAAATGGGCATTTTTGACGCATAGCGTTCGGGGCACGAAGGCCAGTCGGATTTGACCGGAATATCGCAGCGTGCAGTGCGCTATCAAGAATTATTAGGTTAGAAATTTCGCCCTGTCAAAGAATTCCGGTTGCGTAGATGTTCCGGCTCGACAGCGGCAGTCTTGCTCGGTGCCGAGGATGCTGGTTTTTCAGGTTGTAGGAGATCCGGCCTACGAATCTTTGCCAGAATTCGACAAATCGGAAAAAGCCGTACGTTTCAAAAATATGCGCGGATCGACTTAAACGTCAGAGAAAACATAGACTTCCCATGCTTCTCGGTGCCCCCATGTCAAGCATGTCCTATAAAGTGACGATATGGAGATATGTTACGCCGCATTTTCGTCACTATGCGTAGCCTGCAAAGAGTGGTGCGCATGCAATGTATGTGCATTTTTACACAGTTAGCTAATGTACGGCGAGTAGGCAAGACGAAGTAATTGTAGGCGATAGCTTACACGTTGATAGACCAGGCCTTTGGCCGAAACAGTTTTGGGCGTTTTTTTAAGGAGGCGAGCGATGA
>JANXOJ010000479.1 GCA_025353625.1 Planctomycetota bacterium
TCGCGGTTTGGGACCGCTGCATGGGAAACTTAACTTCTAGGCGTAAACCAGCGCCGAATATAACACGGGAAAGTCTGAATGCACACCGTCGAGTTTTTATTGAGGGAACCACGATGAAGACGGAGAAAGCAAAATCGCCTACAATATGCGGATGCAGTCTATCGCGTTACGCAAATCAATCGGAGGTCGCCATGAAAACTTTTACCCTGGGATGGATCATGTTCTTCGTCGGCAGCGCGGCCGTTCAGGCAGCCGTACAAACAAAAGCCGTGGAATACAAACAAGGCGAGACCGTTCTCGAAGGCTATTTGGCCTGGGACGACGCGATCAAAGGCCCGCGTCCCGGCGTGTTGGTCGTTCACGAGTGGACCGGGTTGGGCGAATACCCCAAGCTGCGTGCTCGCAAGTTAGCGGAGTTGGGCTACGTTGCTTTTGCGGCGGATATTTACGGCAAAGGTGTCCGGCCAAAATCACCGCAGGAGGCGGGTGCCACGGCCGGCAAGTATAAGAACGATCGCAAGCTCTTGCGTGCGCGGGTGAATGCCGGGCTGGCCGAACTTCGCCGCGCGAGCGATTGCGATCCCAAGCGCGTGGCGGCCATCGGCTATTGCTTCGGCGGAACGTGCGTGCTGGAGCTAGCTCGCAGTGGGGCCGATGTGGTCGGCATCGTGAGCTTCCACGGCGGTCTCGACACGCCGACGCCGGAAGATGCCAAGCAAATCAAGGGAAAAGTCCTCGTGCTACATGGCGGCGACGATCCGCACGTGCCGCAAAAGGATGTCGAAGCGTTCCAAAACGAGATGCGAGTCGCCGGTGCGGACTGGCAATTTGTAGCGTATGGCGGAGCGGTCCACGCTTTTACGAATCCGACCGCCGGCAACGATAAATCTCGCGGGGCGGCTTACAATGCCGACGCCGACCGGCGGTCGTGGGAAGCGATGAAGACGTTTTTTGGTGAGCTATTCAAATAGTGGACGATGCGGGCCAAGAAATGCCGTCCAAGAAGTGTTGGCCAGAAACGAATAGCACGCTATGGCATCATCCCAATCGCTTTGGAACCGGGTTTGGCGAAAGGTTCTTACACCGGAAGTCGATCCGGCGACGCTCGACGCGCGGCTGCGCGAAGCGAAAGCCGCTTTGCCGCCGCCGGTTATCTGGCTTTTGGGCAAGGCCCAGTCGGGCAAGACGTCGCTGGTGCATGCGCTGACCGGCAGCAGCCGCGCGGAGATCGGTAACGGCTTCCGGCCCTCCACGCGGACGGCACAAATCTATTCGTTTCCCAGCGAGGACGATTGTTTTTTGCGATTCCTCGATACCCGTGGGCTAGGCGAAGCGGGGCAAGTAGCCGACCACGACATGCCGCTCTTGGAAGCGCAGTCGCATTTGGTGGTTGTCGTCATCAAGGCCCTGGACCATGCCCAACAGCCCGTACTCGACGTTCTAAAGCAAGTCGTTGCCCGGCATCCCGAGTGGCCGATCCTCGTTTTGCAAACGTCGTTGCATGAAGGATACCCGATAACCGCGCCGCGGCACGCGATCCCCTATCCCTTCACGGAACCGCCCCTTGAAGCCGCCGTGCCAACCGATTTGGCACGATCGCTTCTCGCCCAACGCGAGATGTTCTGCGGCTATCGGGCGACGTTTGTGCCGGTCGATTTCACGCTGCCCGAAGACGGCTTCAAGCCGGTCGATTATGGGCTTGAAGCACTTTGGATCGCAATTGAAAAGCTCGTTCCGCTGGGGCTGCGAAGCATGTTGGGGCAACTGCCCGAGGTACGGAAGGCGTTTCGCGATGAATTCTTTCGCGCGGCACATCCGCACGTCGTTGCTTATGCGATGGCGGCAGCGGGTGCCGGTGCCGTGCCGGTCCCCGCAGTCGATGTGCCGTTGGTGCTGGCACTTCAAGCCAAGATGCTCCATGCCGTGGCCGAAGTTTACAAGCAACCGATGGACCGGCAACGCATGGCCGAGATCGCGGGCGGATTGGGTTTTGGCTACTTAACTCGACTTGGGTTGCGCGAACTGCTGAAGCTCGTGCCGATTCCCGGGCTAGGTCCAAGCGTATCGGCACTTTACGCCGGTGCTTCCACCTATGCCTTGGGGATTGCCCTTAGCCAATACTTCAGCCGCATCCGCGCCGGCGACATGCCCGACGTGAAAGTCATTCGGCAACTTTATGCGGCGGAATTTGAGCAAGGCCAGCGGTGGATTGCCGAGCGGATACGATGGCGCAAAAAGCCATGACAAACAAACGTATACAAATCCGGGCCATCCTTGGCGGCGTGCTGCTTGCCGTACCGTACCTGCTGCTTTTCATTGCCGGATCGGCGTGGCTCTATCAGAATCGAATGATCGTGCCGTGGGCCGGCATCGCGTTGGCCTCGACGCTGTCGGGCTGGTATTTGCTGCGGAGTCTCCGCCATGTGGCCTCACCGCCGATGGTTCAGCCGGACCTTTCCTGGCCACCGCTGGGTGTGGATGCTTGGACGGACGTTGAAAAGTTGGCAGCGACGATCGAGGCCGAGAACATCCCCTTCGGTCAAACCGAGAAGCTCGTCGATATCGTCCGCCGCGTGGTCGATGCGGTTGCACGGCAATACCATCCCGAGGCGGCCGAGCCGTGGTTGGAAACGCCGGTACCGCATCTCTTGCGGATTCTGGAGTTGGCTGCCCGCGATCTGCGTGAGGCAACGCTCAGCTATCTACCCGGCTCGCACATTCTGACGGTCGGCGACTTACGTAGATTGCAAAAGCTGGCCGGCATGGCGAACCATTCGTATTTTTGGTATCGCATTGCGTCGTTCGCCATCAACACTCCCGCAGCCTTCCTGCGCGAAGGCCGCGACGCACTGTTCGGTAAGCTCAAGTCGGTCTCCATGGATGCGGCAAAGCGCTGGGCCGTGGGCTACTTCGTGCGACGGGTGGGCTACTATGCGATCCAACTTTATGGACGGCACATTAACTTGGACGACGCGCGGCCGGCCGATGCGATCTCGAAGAAGTCGGCCAATATGGCCGACGACGATGTAATGCGGACGGCAATGCTCGACCGCGAACCGCTGCGAATCCTCGTCGTCGGACAAGTGAAAGCGGGCAAGTCAAGCTTGGTCAATGCGCTGTTCGGAGAGTATCGCGCGGCAACTGATGTCGTGCCGCGAACCGATCGCGTCGAGCCTTACGTCCTCACGCGCGATGGGCTCGAACAGGCAATTGTGCTCGACACGGCCGGATACGATGCGGCCAGTGGCGACACGGCCAGTGGCGAGCAAACCGTGCGTGCGTTGCTTGCGCATCTCCACGGCTGCGATATCGTCCTCGGCGTCTGTTCGGCCGCGTCGGCGGCGCGGCAGGCGGATCGCAAGTTTTTAGATGCTATTCGAGCCGAGTTCCAACGCACGCCCGACCGCCACATGCCCATCATTGTGACGGCCCTCACGCACATCGACCGCCTGCGGCCGATTGCCGAATGGAATCCGCCCTATCGGCTATCACCGCCGGAAGGACCGAAAGCCGAACAGATCGCGGCGGCCGTCGAGACCGTGGCCTCCGATTTGGGTCTGTCGGCGGGCGACGTGATTCCCGTTTGTCTATTACCGGAACGGATATACAACGTGGAAGAGGCGTTGATCCCTGCGATCCTCGACTACTTACCCGCCGCGCAGCGCGTCAAGTATGTCCGATGTCTGCGACGGCAACGCGATGAAGAGTATTGGCAACGGATTTGGCGGCAAACGGTCAACGCGGGCCGGGTGCTCGTCGGAAAGCTGCGCGGTGGGAGGTAAGAGAGCCTCAGTCGCCTTAAAACAACAAACTACCGAATCGCTGTGGTGCCGAGGTCTCGCCTGCATTTATGTGGGCAGGCGAGACGCCCGCACCACCAGCCGTTCTTGGACGGGACTTATCGTCATCTACTCCAATCTCGCGAAGAAAGACGAGTACGTCCAGCTTTATAGCGTCTCCGGCAAATCGTACGGTTTCCGACGTACGCGATCGAGGTGCTGGTTCGCCTCGGCATCGTCGGGAAAAGTCTCTTTGATCGGATCCCAGCGGAGCTTGCGGCCAACCCAGCGGGCAATGTTGCCGAGATGGCAAACCGTTGCTGAACGGTGACCGATCTCGACATCGCCATTGGGTTTCTTGCGGCTGATGATGCAGTCGAGCCAGTTTTTGACGTGGGAATCGGTATTCTTTACGCCCTTGAGCAAGTCCTTGGCCAATTCCACCGGTGTGGACGTGGCAACTCCGCGATCGATCAGCATCGTCCCTTTTTCACCGTGAAAATAGGCTCCGAAGTGGGGTGCCTTTTCCACCGGCTCCAGTACGGTCCCGTTGGCGTAGCGGAAGAAGACGTTCGGCTTGTTCGTGATCGTATTGCCTCGTGCGCTGCTTTCGGGCTTGGAATAGGTCAGCGGTGTAAATTTTGGTCCTTCGGTCCAGATTTCGACGGGGCCGCTTTCGTCCATGCCGAGGGCATATTGGATCATGTCGAGACCGTGGGCACCCCAGCCGGTGAACTCACCGCCGGAATAAGGTCGGAACGAAAGCCAACCCGGCTTGCCGCGCGGGATGTAAAGTTCCGGATGATAGGGCACGATCTTCGTCGGCCCACACCACATGTCCCAATCGAGACCGGCCGGCACGGGCTCGCCCGGCAGTTCGCATTCCCAGGGACTGGGGTAGTTCCAGTAGGAGATTTTGCCGATCTTGCCCAGGCCGCCGCCGCGGATGAACTCGCACGCCTTTTGATCGACGGCCATCGAACGTTGTTGGCTGCCGACCTGGAAGATGCGCTCGTATTTACGCACGGCCTCGACCATGCGACGGCCTTCGCGGATGGTGACCGTCATCGGCTTTTCGGCATAGATATCCTTGCCGGCCTGACAAGCATGGATGCAGATGAGCGATCGCCAATGCTCGGGCGTGGCGGTGATAATGGCATCGACATCCTTGTTGTCGAGCACCTTGCGATAGTCCTGGACGGCCTTCCCCTTATGCTTCTTTGCAGTTTCCTCGCCGCGCGGAAGGTTGATATCGGCGACGACAATAAAGCGGCTCCGCGCATCCTTCAACGCGGATGCCAAGTCGCCGCTGCCTTGGCGACCGATGCCGACACCGGCGATGCCGATGCGATCGTTCGCACCGGGACGCCCCGGCGCGGCAAGCACGCCAGAGGGGATCAATAGGGGTGCTGCAACGCCGGCGGCAGTTGCCGCCGCGCTGCGATGCAGAAATTGACGTCGTGAAAGGCGTTGCTCGGACACGATTCGGCCTCCTCGTAGAATTATGTTACACCAACCTATGAATTAATGCGAACGCATCAGCGCATCGATCTTCGCTTCGTCCACCTCGACCCCCAAGCCGTAGCCAACCGGGGGCAGGGCACGGTCGCCGGATATCGCCAGCGGCTGGGCAAGGATTGACTCGCGAAGGAACTGCGGCCCGTTGAGGGCCACCGGTTTATTCTGACCGTAGCTCGAATATAAAGCAAGCGTCGCAGCCAGCGAAATATCGGGATCCGTCAAGCCGCTGCCGAGCCAGAACAGCCCGGCATCCAACACCCGCTCGATCTGCCGCCGCGCCGATTCCAGGCCCCCCGTGCGGGGAATTTTGAGTGCCAGGCCATCGAACATTTTTAAGCGGATGAACTCATCGACATCGACCGGCGAGACGACGCCTTCGTCCATAACGATCGGTAGCGCACCCTGGCGACACAATGTCTGGTAGCCGCCGATCCGATTGGCCGGCAAGGGCGATTCCAGCACTGCTACGCCCGCATTCGCCAGAAGCGGCGCGGCAGTCAAGGCCGTTTCGATATCGAAGCCGCAGTTGCCATCGGCCCAAAGGAACCCGTCGGGGGCCAGTCGGCGCACTTGCCGTGCAAGCTCCAGTTCGAACTGAAGATCGCCGCCGCCGATCTTGATATTGAAATTGCGGTAGCCGCGCTGCATGCCGCTTTCCACCAACGGACCAACCTCGTCGAGAGTTTGAACGTTGACCGTCCAACTCAACGTCACTCCGCTACCGGGCGACCGGTCCCAAATCTGATAGATCGTCTGTTGCGTGAGCTTGCCGTATAAATCGTGCAAGGCAAGATCGAGGCCCGCCCGCGTGATGGGCATGGGCGTGCTGAACGACGGCGCAAGCGCCTTATCGAGCGCGAGCTGCAAGGCGGGCAGGTCGCAGGCATCGCGCCCCAACAGGGCCGGTGCGAAATAATGCCGCAGTGTGGCAAGGCTCGCTTCAACCGTTTCAAAACTCCAAGTCGGCAGCGGTACGCTTTGGCCCCAGCCGACGGTCCCGTCTTCGGCGATAATCTTGACGAGGATGGCTGCGCGGCCGGCCCCCCTGCCAAAGAACTTGAAATACCCCTGGAGAGGATATTCCATCGCCAAAAAATCGAGACGCTCAATTTTCATCGTGGTTGTACAATACTCAAACGTCTTCATCTCGCTCCGCGAGACGTGCGAATTTTTTCGATGCGGCCTCGGTTTGCGTTTCGCGGAGCGAGATGAGTGCGCTTACTTATCGGCTTGGACATCAATAACGCCCAGGTCAATTCCCTGGCCGCCTTCGGTTTGATGGCAGTGGACGGCAAAGAGGAACGTGCCCGACTTGAGCGGGGCGCGGCGATGGACGGCGGTCGGCACATAGTCGGTACTGAAACCGCGGAGTCGCACCGCCGAAACTCCGTCGATATAGACTTCCGCGTCCTCGTCGTGGAAGATCGAAAGTTGCAGGTCTTCGTGGTGGCCGTCGGGAATGGTGACATCGCCGCGGAGCCAGATATCGGCCGACTTCCAGTGCGTCTTGACGTTGATGCCCGGCGTACCTTCGCTGCCGAAACCGCCGACGCCCGTTTTCCAACCGGTATCGTCAAATCCCCGCGCCTGCCACGACTTGCCCGGTTTGCTCGTCGTGTAGTGCCAATGAATCGAATGCGGGGCAACGACCGTTTTCGTCACCGGTGCCTTGGGCAGTTCGGCCCAAGGGCCACGGGCGTTCGTTTTGTCGCGCGATGCCCATTTCTTCCAAACGGCTTTGTCGTAGAGCATCTTGATGAAGATGCCGCCGATGACCGGCCGCGAGTGCATGCTTGCCGTATCGAGCTTGTCGGTGAAGTAGAGATCGGTCAGGCCAACCCGCTGCTCGGCTTTATCCATAAAGGTGTAGATGGGTGCCGTGATGGCGTCGAAATCCTCCTGGTTGTTCGTCAGGCAGGCGGTCCAAAAGGCCCAATCGGTTTTGCTCCAATAGGCTTGGCGATTGCCCGGCGCGCCGTGCTTGCGGTTGTCCAGCGGCAGGCCGTAGGTGTCGAGGTTCTTGCGATAGAAGGCCATTTCTTTTTTGACGGCCGCCTCGGGGAAGAGGTTTAGGTCGAGGATTTTGTCCCAGACCATGTTGTACTTGGAGCTCCAGGTCTTGGGCTGATTGAAGGCGAGCCGGAAGTGATCGCCGTCGTCGGCGACCTTCGTCCACTCCAGAGCGAACTTCCGTGCCATCGCCAAGTAGCGGTCGCCGGTGGCCTTATCGCCGTGCATCGTGGCGAGCTTTCCAAAGGCCCCCAAGGCACAGATCGACTTCACCGACAGATTCGCGTTGTGTGCTAGATGGCCGGCGAAGTCGTCGGTGCAAAGCTGGTTCTCGGGGTCGAAGCCCTTTTCTTCCAGGTAACGTGCCCAACGGGTCAGAACGGTCCAATAGTTGTCGGCAAAATCAACGTTGCCGTCCATTTGGGCCACGGCGGCAACCAAGAGCAGCATGTTGCCGGTCTCCTCGACCGGCATGCCGCCGTCGCTCGCCGTGCCGCCGTAAACCTGGGCGTTGGCTTGCGGCCAAGTGCCCATATCGTGCGGGGCGTTGGGCCACTTCCAGTAGTGCGACTTGGAATACTCCAGAATCGGAACTAGCATCGCTCGGGAGAGCGAGGGACTAATCAACAGCGGCAGCGGTGCCTGGGGATAGAACACATCGACCGTGCCCATGCAGCCGTTGCTGGTGTTCTCCTTGCAGAAGAAGAGCGGCTGGCCCTTGGCGTCGGCGATCAATTTGCTGGCGGCCAGCGACTGGCGATAGGCCAGGGCCCCGAGCCAGGCGTATTTGGGTCCGCCGGCCTTTTCGAGATCGGCCATCAGCTCTCGGTCGAACGCGGCACAACGCTCGGTGAGCGCGGCATACTCGGTGGCCGAGGTCTTCAGCAAATCGCCAATCTCAGCCCCATCCTTCTTCCAGTAACCCTTCACCAAGTGGTGTAAGTATTGGGCCGAGTAGACATCGTCGTAAGCCAGCATTATCCAACGGGAGACGCCTTGCGAACCGACTTGGCCCAGTTCAATCGTGGCAGATAGCACCGGGGCATCTTTGGCGATTGTAGGACGAACCGCAAGTGTTGGCAGCATTTTGCCCCAAGCATCGCGGGCAGCGGCAGCGGGTTGAATTTGCATCTTCGCCCCTTGTGACTTTTCGGCGGCCAGATAGAGATAGCCCCAATCGATTCGCACGCCGTCGCCTTTCATTTCGGCAACCGGTTGATCGACCGAGCCAACTTTTAAGGCGGAAATATCGCCGAACTGGACCGGCTCCCAGGCGACGGTCTCGTTGTTCGCGTTGTGGACCGTGAGCTCCGCGTTCGCATCGAAATAGACCGCCACGTCGTGCGTCTTGCCGTCGGTCGATGCAACATTCCAACTGAGGTAGGCAATCGGCCGCGAGAGGAGCATCAAGTCCTCGGGCAGGAGCGGCGTCATGAACGCGAGGCTGACCTTCACGCCGGCACCGGCGAATTCGTAGGTCACGGTCGTCGGCAGGATTGTCACGCCGATCTGTTCCAGGGCCGGCACGGCTTTGGGCTCATTGCCCATCAGGCGATAGCTCTTGCCGTCGATGCGAACCAGACTGGTCAAGCGGTTCGGCGAGCGAGTCCAGTGGACTGTGCCCGCATCGGTCAGCTTGTCGGCGGGCGACCAGATGCTGAAATAGGGATCGACCGGCACCAACGGAACGGCTGGGGCACGCAAGGCGATCTTTTCGACCGCCTGGGCCGAAGCGGCAGCGAAAACGGAGATCAGAACAAAAAGAACAACTCGGCTGTAGCGATGCATCGTGATATTCCTGTAGACCGATCGACGAACCGATGCCATACAATGCGACATACGTTCAATCGAGGCGGGTAACCAAAAGGCTGTTTCAGCAGCAAGCCCACGATGGTGCGAGCCTGCAATCGGCCCATTATGGTCGATGGCCGTTCGGTATGCAAGCGCGGCAAATCAGCTCGCGTCCCCGTCTGACCCCGATCTTCGTGCATCTGCAATTACGCCTGCGGCTGACTGTTAAGGACCGGCGAATCAATAACTGTACTCATCTCGCGGAGCGAGATGAGTACGTTCCGAAAACCCGACACTTATTGATTCGCCGCTCCTTACCTACTTTTCGCCTACTAGCGATACAATGGAACTTTCTGGTGAAACGGAGTCACGCTCTGCGGGGACGCAGCCCGACAAGGGATACCCAACTCTCCGGTGCGTCCATGGCGCGTCCAGGCCCCTGATGGTTCTCATCTCATCAGGCCGTTTTCTTGAATCCCATTGGACACCGAAAACCATGCCCGAAAAAAATCTAGCGGCGCAGCCGCTTATTGCGTAACGGTTTCCGTCGGCGCGCGCATCAGACGGATGAATCCAAATAGAATTACCGCAGAGGACGGTGAGGATCGCAGAGGAAACTCTCGTTCTTTCTCCTCTGCGAACCTCCGCGTCCCCTGCGGTTCATTTCTGATTCATCCGTCTCAAGAATGCGCAGGGCTTCGCGCGGCGTTTTTCAAGGCATAAGTCCGGTGTCCAATGGTACTTGTCTGCGATTCGATGATTCAAACACAATGGGTCAATAAACGGGGTCAATAAACGGTGACGGCCACCGAATTTGACAAGTTGCCGCCGTCGAGCCATTTGCGAGTCTTCCAATCGCCGGATGAGTTCGGATCCCATGTCAAAACCGTAAGCAGTTTTCGGCCCTCCAGTGGTTCGATGCGGAGAGTGCGGAATCCCGGAATGTGCCGACCTGCATCGCTTATGGTGCTAGCGCGGAATAGTCCGCCGAAAAAGTTTCTAATCGACTTAAACATAATATGCCCCGTTCCTTGCTTTGATGACGTGCTTACGGGAGAAAACCAATATTATTACAGAGACTGCCGCAGCCAACATCCCAAGCGAACTTGGCTC
>JANXOJ010000487.1 GCA_025353625.1 Planctomycetota bacterium
ATGTCCACCCGCGTCTGAGGGCTCGGTCGACAAAACGGCCTTGAGATCATTCGAGCTTAGCAAGGCAGGGAGGTGCAAATCCGCGCCGTTTGGTGGAAACTGAGTCAGCCGTTGAAACGCTTGCTCTGGAACATCCGTGCAGATGACAAGTAAGCGGTCGCATACGCGATCCAAGAAGTCAGCCGTGTCTAACCAATCGAAGGGCGTTTGCAGATATTCTTGACTCGTTTCGATCACCGAAAGCAATCGTTTTGCACCGTCGCAGCCATCGATATCCGCAAGGATAGGATACAGTCCGTATCTCGCTAGCTCACTGTTTTCCCCAGTTGCTATCGAGTACGTTCAGTAGTTCCAAATTTGGCCTATGGTGAGTAGTTCGCCATAAGTCGTTTGTAGGTTTGAAGATCGAGTCCCAGGGTTTTGTTGGCTCCCAAGGCATTTTCGATGACCTGGGTGATCCAGTACAACATTTCTTGGAAGCGAAGTAGTTCGAGGAACAATTGCGGCTCTGCGCTGTACTTGGCTTTGGCAAAGCGAAAATGAATCCACACCCACACGTTGCGAAGCACGAGGGCAATGCCCACGAACAACAATCGCAGTCGCGGATTGCGCGTGCAGGTCTTGATTCGCGCCTCGTTCATCTGGCGATAACTGGTTTCGATGCCAAAACGCTTGCGGTAGGTTTCGCGGATTTCCTTGGGAGTGCGTCGAACCTTCCAGATCGCGAAGAGGAGTTTCTTTCGCTGCCGCTTGCCGGTCTTTTTGTGCGTGTAGTTCTTGCTGGAAACGCAAATCGTCACCCGCGTGCTGGTCTTCTTTTTCTCCTTGGTTTTCGGCGAAGTGAGCGTTTCCCGATAGTAGCCATTCTTTTTCTTCAGCAACGCACGCAAGCCGCGCGAAGGTGTTTTGGGATCGCTGGGTTTTCGCCCCCGCACGAAGGCGGGAATGATGAAGCCGTATTGGGCACGGTGCAGATACTGAATCACCGCGACGCTGAAAAACCCCTTGTCCAGCAGGAGAAAACGGACTTTCACGCCCCGCCGACGAACGATTGCCAGCAAGCGTTGGACAACGTCCTTCATCGATTCGCCGTACTCGACGTACGTAAGTGCCAACGTATACCGGTAACCTTTGTGAAGCACCACGGCCGTAGCATAGGCATGGAAATGTGTGGTGCCGGATTTCGGCTCGCCACGAAAAATCTCCTTGACGTCGCAAGCCGGTTGGCCATGGTACGGAATGAGCGTCAAGTCGATCGCCAGCATGCGAGATTTGCGCCGCAAGGCTTTGGGCATGCGGGCGACCAAGGCCAGATTCAAGCGGCGTTCCAGTTCGGCCATTTCCGGCAAGGTCGCCGCCAGAGCATTGCGAATCGTCTGATCGGTGGGCGCGTCGGCCAGACTGCGGCAAGCGGCAAACACGGAAACGACCCGCGCCGCAGCAATCAGCAGAATCTGGAGCAACGTCGAACTCGAACATTTGTAACCCTGATATTCCAATCGAAGTGCCGTGCCCAGCCAATCCTTGGCATAGGCATGGACTTCAGACTTGGTAATGATATACTCCGTTTGTGGACGCATGGGTCTCTTCCTTGATTGAACCTGGGTTGTTACACACCAAGTTCTTTACTGGAAAGACCTTGCGTTCACCTATAGCAATTTGCCAAATTTGGAACTACTGACCTTCTCTTGTTAAAATAAAAAATGTTTTAGCCCCGACGGGCTCAAGGGTAGGCTTCCATACACCGCCAAGTCGCGCACCAACCGCATTCGCAAAACGTTGGATGTAGCCGGGAATCTTAATCTTATCAGCAAGAACATCTGTAGCGTAGCCCTTTATTACGTTGAATGCACGAGGGCCGCCTGCGGCATCCTGGATCATTTTCAACTGAAATATCACGCTTTTACTTTCAACCCAGTCTACCTTCAGGACGCGTCCTTCAAGCCTAGTCGCAAGAACGCCACGATCGGTTTGGATTTCAAAGTCCGTATATTCACCGTAACTGTTTGATCCGACAGTCTTGCTAATCAAATTGCTTGGAGTTTCAAGCGGTTCCAAGTTTTCGATTGTGGTTGGCATGCTGGGAAGTTCAATGGTCCTTTCCCTCGTTCGCCTAAAAGCCTTGCCTGCGGCCCGACCTGCTCGACCGGCGGCGGCTCCGCCGGCAAACAAGGCCCCTGTTTCCGCGAGAGACGCAAACTTTGCTGTAATCCGCGATGCCGCGTCATTAAGCTGGGCTTGATTAATCGCAGTCCTGGCGTCTTGAATCGCCCCGCCAAGTTCGATCAATGTAAGCGCCGAATCGGTTCATAGCCATGCAATCCCCAAAGCGTCAACAATAAAACCGACTCCGACTGCGTGAGACGCTACGACCAGTGCGGTAACGCCGCTCAGGATTGCCAGATTTGTCGGAGTGAAGAGTTCTTCGAACCTATGGTATAGCTCCGATCCGATTTGCGATTTCACCCTAAGTAGTGCTTCTGAAAGCTTTTTATCCGCAGTCCAGCTTGCAACTTCATCCGGGATTGCAGGTGCCGATCGATACCAGTTGCCGTTGGCCTTTTCCTCGTCAACCGCAGACTGAATTGCCTGCCTCAGCGCGGTTAAGTATTCCGTGTGCGCTAATTTGCATTGTTCAGCGCAAACCTTCAGTTGACTTTCGGCCCTCCGCATTTGCACGTAGATATTGATCGTTGCGGTAGTAATGTCACCATTGGTAACTGACCGTGGATGCGATATCAGCGCAATGTAGCGGTCCTCTAACGCGGCATATTGCTTCTCAAGTTGCTGTAGCTTCGCATTCAGCTCCATGTCGCGCGATTCAAGTCGCCGCACGCGATCAACTTGCCCGGTGACCGACGATGGTGCGCTCGTAGCCACGGATGGCGATACGATAGGAGCACTAACCGCTTGCGGCCTATTGCCGATCGTGCTGGCCGCTGACGTCGTGGTGCTGGGGGAAGTGCTCGTTGTGGTCCAGTCGACGAGGGGGCCGGAAAGCCGCGAGCCGGTTTCCGTGGCCTGGACGTTGCCGACTTGCCCGACGGGGACGTGGGGACCGGCGGCGGGGCCGAAGGTGGTGTCGCCGAAAACGGCGTCCACCGCAGCGCGATGCAAGACGGAGGTCTGTAGCGGGGCCGTGATATTGCCCGCCGCGAAAGGTGCGGCCGACGACGGCACGCTCGACCACGGCTGCCACAACAAAAGATCGACCGCCTCCGCCGGGCCGATCTTCCTCGGGACGATAGCACCGCTCAAGTCCGGGCTCTTGTAAATGA
>JANXOJ010000504.1 GCA_025353625.1 Planctomycetota bacterium
CAACATCCTTCGGCACGACTTTTTCCGGCTCTTCCAGCGAATTCTCATCCATTTGGTCCTGCGAGGTCAGCACGCTAGCCGCGCCGGAAGTGACTTTGCCGACATTGCCCGTCAAGGCAATCCGCACGGATTGCGGCGTCTCGGCTTGGTTGACGACCTTGAGGATCACGTCGCCCGAGGCCTGCACATGGCTAGCGCCGGCGTACATTGCGCGAACCGCCCCCTGGTTGACGTCGTGAATGAGCTTGTCGTCGAGATAACATCGGATGCGTCCGTCGCGGGTCTCGATGCGAATATCGTACCAGCGGCCCGCCTCGATCTTTCCTGCCACGCCTTCGTCGGCGATTCCTTCGATTTCCAAGGCGTGCCGCGAGTTGCCCCAGCCGCCGATATTCCACCAACTCTTGACGCCATCGTTCTGCACGTTGAAGAGGATCAAGAAGCCCTCGGCCCCGCCAATCTTGCGGGCTTTGAGCGTCAGCGTGTAGTCTTTCCACGACTTATCGCCCGCGATTGCCCTGACGTCTTCCCTTTCGGACGTTTGTTGCAGGGCACCCTCGTTGACTTGCCAAAGGCCCCCGCGCGTTCGCCAGCCTTTGTGGTCTTTTGAAAAATCAGATTGGAAGAGAACTTTGTCGCCCTGAGTGACCTTGATGTCCTTGTATTCGGCCTGAGTGAGCCAAGTGCCGACGCCGATGGCACCGTGCTTGGACGAAGATTTGACCTTGGGAGCATCAAAATCGAGGCCCAGGATAACGTCGCCCCGATCGCGGCTAAACATTTTTTGCAAGTGATAGGATGGCGTTCCGTAGGCTCGTGCGCCGTCAAAATTGATGGCATTTGGATTCCATTGCCGCCAAGCATAATGAACGAACAGCGGGGCGTAGGATGCCATGACGACAACATCCGAGTTGCGTTCCATACCGGCCATAAAAGCGGCTTCGCCGATCGCAGCCCGAAGGTTTCCCTTGCCGCAGCCTTGCGTTACCGCATACTCGCCGACATAAATTTTCGGGCTTTTCGCGCGGTCGTACTTGTCGTAGCGATCGGCATTGGCCATGAAAAATTCGGGCGTGCTATAGTAATGCTCGTCGAGTATGTCCATGGGCCGGCTTTTGACCGGTGCGTTGGCCACCAATTTGATATCGGGGTATTTGGCCTTGATGGCATCGTAAAAGAGCTTGTAGCGTTGCTCATAGACCGGCCCGCTATTTTCGTTGCCGACTTCCATGTACTTGAGGTTAAACGGCGCGGGGTGCCCCGCCTTGGCGCGAAGCCCGCCCCACTTGCTCTCCACCGGCCCGTTGGCATACTCGATCGCATCCAGCGCATCTTGTAGGTACTCGTCGACGTTTGCCACGGGCAATCGCATTTGGGCACTCTGCTCCTCGTGACTCATGCCGCAGTTGATGACGAACAGCGGCTCGGTGCCCAGGTCTTCGCACATTTGCAGATACTCGTAATATCCCAGCCCGTCGGTCGAGCGATATCCCCACAGGTTCCAATGGCCGGGCCGCTCGGAGAGTTCACCGATGCTGTTCTTCCAGCGGAAAGCGTTGGCCAGCCGATTGCCTTCCACATAGCAGCCGCCGGGAAAACGATTGAACGACGGCTTCATCGCGAAAAGCATTTCCGCGAGGTCGGGCCGCAGGCCGTTGGGCCGATTCTTCCAGGTTTTGGCGGGGAAGAGCGAAACATCGTCGAGCCAGAGCGTGCCGGATGAATTTACGGAGAGAACCAGCCGCGCGGAGGCGTTCGTCCGATTGGAATTGAGCGTGGCACGAAACTGCTTCCAATCGCCGCCGATTCCATTCACGGCTGCCGATCCCAGTACGGTGCCATCCTTCGATTGCAGCGAAACCTCGATCGGCCCCTTGAGGTGCTCCGAGCATCGAGCGTAAAACGAAAGCGCATACGACGCTCCTTGAGAAACCGCCATTCCCCGGAAGCCTTCGTTGGCTACACCCGCATGGTGGCCCGCGTTCACAACATCCAATTTCAGGGCGTGGGGGTTGTGCGCGTTGAGCGGATGCGAATTATCGATGGTCATGGTCGCCTTTGCGTTCTCGTCCAGCACAAGACTCCAGGCCGGGGCTTTGGTCGGCTTGTGGTCGCGGTCGCCACGATCGTCTTCAAACGAGCGGTTCTGGACCATTTCACCGTAAAGGCCCCCCTCGCCCGCTCGATTGATTTCCTCGAAGAAAATGCCGTACAAGACGGGCGATATTTTGATGCCCGGCTTATCGACGTGGACCGTCAGGGTCGTTTCGGCAGCGGAGGCCGAGGAAATAAATAATAGGGCTAGTGCTATTGAAGTGGAAAGCACGCAAAGTGGCTTCACGCGGGACATGCAAAGTTCCTTTTCCAGGACGGACGGATTGCGGTTGGATTCAAAAAAATGCTGGGCACCCAGCGAAAATAAGACTGTACTTCAAAGGAGGGAGAAATGCAAGTTTCCTGGTCAGAAGAATCGTAAAATTTGGCAACACTTTACCGGAGTGAAGTAAATTCGAGGCAGATTACTTCGTGGGGCAGATTTTTAACCTGCCTGAATTCTGGGCAGGTTGAAAACCTGCCCCACGAATACACATTTCCACTCCGCTAAAAAGATACAAAATTTGAGAATTGCCGTTGTTGGAATTGTGGTGCAGGCGTCTCGCCGGCACCACTTGTCGCCGGAATGACCGCAAAGTAGCATGAAGGAATGGACGCCGACTACTCTTTGCAC
>JANXOJ010000526.1 GCA_025353625.1 Planctomycetota bacterium
ACCCAGGGAAAGGTGGGAAACGAGTGGGCTCGGGGGTAGGCGGCTTTTCTTCCTCCCGCGTGAAGTGCCATTGCCGCAAGAGCGTCCGCCCAGTGAAGATTGCCATCGACGAGATTTCCGCATCCAAGGGTGGTCGCCCGCGCCGTCCTCGCGTCGGTGGAGCAAAAGCTGGACCGCTATCGAGATGTACCTTCCATTTCAGACCCCTCCGGGCTCGTCGCGGGCGGTGAATCGGGCTTTTCGGCTAGGGAAACCGCTCAACCGAAAATCTAAACCGCGACGGTGCCTCAGTTCTGCACTGGAAACGTCTTTCGCCACACCCATTCGTACGGCGGCTGAGATGGCGGGCCATCCTTTAATGAGGGCACCCCAAGGCGCATTTGGTTTTCCTTCACCGTGTACTCATCGCCGGGTCGCCAGAAGTTGATCTTTAATTCCTTGTTAAAAATCTCGCGGAAGGGGCCGTTGTGTTTGGCATACTTGCCGGCGTCGTCGGTCCAGGTGTAGGCATTTGTCAGGCCCTCGACGTAGACCGAACACCAGACGTTCTGCGGATCGACATCTTGCCAAGTGACGACGCCCCACAGACTCTCGCCGACCCGAATCTCTTTCTGCGCCATCTGTACGGAAGGAAGGAATTCCCGCTTCGCATCCTCGCGCACGCGAATCGCCGGCAAGACGATGGGAATGTATTTCTCGATCATCGCTTTGCCCGAGCCGGCGACTTCTTTACGCAATTGATTGTGAATTTCCAAGGTGAAAAGAGGGGAAAAGCGGATCGGCTTATCGACCGTTTCCACGCTAAAGAGATGTTCTTCGTTCTCGACGTGGTGGTAGACCTTGCCGGGGTTGGTCACTTGATAGACGATGTACCAAATCTGCTTCCGCAGCATGCGGCCGTTCGAGCCGGGAATATCGGCCCAGATCATTCGCATCGGCTTGAACTGGAAGTCGAGCATCCAGACGTCGCGTCGAAACGGAACGTCCTTGGCAAAATCGAAATTCGGATCGACGGCCAGCAACTCGGTGACGTCGTGGCGATCGACCGATTCCTCCGTCTTGCGCGCCGGATCGATGCTCTTCATCACGCCGGGGGCCAACGCGCGGAACGGCAATGCCGCGCGGATTAAGCCGTTACCGCCAGCAGGTGCGGTCGCTGCCGAAGCGGCTACTCGGGCCGGAGTTGTTCCGGCTGCCGGCGGAGCCTTGACGGGTTCAGCGGAGTGACCCAAAGACGCAGCCGCCAAAAGCACGAATGTCGTGCGCAAGGGATTTACCATAGAATTCTTCTCTCTCCAGGTGGGCGAGGCCGCTTTCCAGTGGGAAATTTGCCACCGATCCCATACTCTAGTATAGTTAGCATTTTTTGCAGCCGTCAAGATTCGCTCTGCGGCAAACTGCAAAGTCGTTCGTAGTCCCAACTTTAGCCGGTCCAGGCAACGAATTTCCGCCTCAAGGCGGGACTACAAACGACCCCCACATTGGCGTATTGTATGAAAATCGGCCCCCTCACCATCAACAACCGCCTGACCCTCGCCCCGATGGAGGAACATACGAACTTCCCTTTTCGCCTGCTGATGAAGCAGTCCGGGGCGGGCTTGGTCGTCACCGAACGCGTCGATGCGGCGGATGTTGCCCGTCGCGACCGACGCGCCATGCGGCTACTCTATACCCAAACCGCCGAGTCGCCTCGGGCGGGGCAGATCAGCGGAGCCGATCCGACCGTTATGGCGGAAGCGGCTCGCGTGGTGGCCGAATTGGGCTTCAATCTTGTCGATCTGAACTTCGAGTGCCCGATCCGTCGTTTGATGTCGCGGGGCGAAGGGGGCGCGCTGATGCAATCCCCCGAGAAGATCGGCCAGATCGTGGCTGCCGTGGTCACGGCCGTTTCGATCCCGGTCACGCTCAAGATTCGCACCGGCCCCGACGCCGCACAGGAAACGGCCGTCGAGGTAACCCAACGTGCGGAAGACGCCGGCGCGGCCGCCGTAAGCGTCCATGCGCGGAGCGTGCAGCAGGCTTATGTTGGCGGGCCAGACTGGAGCGTGCTTCAGCGGGTGAAGCAAGCCACCTGCATTCCAGTCATCGGTAACGGCGGCATCCGCACTGCCGAAGATGTTCCGCAGATGCTCGAAACGACCGGCGTGGATGCTGTCGCCATCGGACGCGGCTGCCTGGGCAATCCGTGGATATTTCGTCAGGCGCGTGGGCTGTTAAACGGCAGCAGTCGTCCGCCCGCCGCGACGTTGGCGGAACGCGGGCGCGCGCTGGTGCAACTGATCGAAGGCGAGTTCCACATCTATGGCCCACCGTTGGCTCTGCGGCGGCTACCGCGCATGAGCGGTTACTTTGCGCAGGCATTGCCGGAGGGGGCAGCCTTTCGCGCGGCGGTTCGCGAGGTGAAGAACTTCGCACAGTTCAAGCGGCTGGCAAAAGAGTGGTTTGGCTAGAAACCGGCTATGCCGATTCCAGCACTAGGTTCGCGTACTGCACCGCGTCGCCGCTCCGGATCAGCCCGATGGCCAGCGGCACGCGTTTCTTGAAATCGACGTGCGGTTCGTGCGTCAGGGGAATGCCGGAAAGGGCCTGAGCGAACGCTTCGCGGACTTCCTCGGAGTTTCTCTTCAAAAACTCCTCGGCCATCCAGGCTTTGCCGAAAACGCAGTTCGCTCGAACCGCATTCAACACATCGAGTACGGAAGGAATGCCATCGATCAGCGAAATGTCGATCGTTTCAATCGTCGGCCAGAAGGGAAAACCCCGGTCGGCAATGACGAGCGTATTCGTATGCCGCACGCGGCTCAGAAGCGAATTGATCTGTGGATTGAGAATGCCGGATTTGAGCATGGTTTTTGTCTAGGTTTGCAAGCCAACGCACTTCCAAGTTCCCACAATTTTCCCGCTGTGATTCTACCCGACGAATTTTGGTGAGGCAACGGCAGCCCTTTTCACCGCAATCGACCTGCAAAGGGGGCTCGCCACGTATCTTATCAGCCGGAAGGCGATAGCCGCCGGTTTTTTCCGTCTGCGTGGTGCGCGACAACCGGACGCTAACGCGTACCGGCTGATGGTCTGTGCCGTTCGAGGGAAACGATTGCAATAACAGCGTCCGGCATTTTGATGGTTCAGGTTCGATTTTTAGGTGTGATTGCGGGGGCACGTATCTTATCAGCCGGAAGGCGATAGCCTCCGGTTTTTTTCGTCTGCCTGGTGCCCGACAACCGGACGCTAACGCGTACCGGCTGATGGTCTGTACCTGCCGCGTGACTTTGCTGTTCTCCTGTTTTCACCGCAATCGCCGAAACCCTTCCGGCGAGACCCCCAGC
>JANXOJ010000527.1 GCA_025353625.1 Planctomycetota bacterium
CTGCCGAAAAAAACGCGGCCGTTGCCGCAGGGTATGCCGAATCCGCACCGGAAGGTGACTCGAAACCGCTCGCCCTGGGAGCGCAGCAACTTGCGCTATGGCAGGAGCAGGTTCCCAGCAAGCCGGCTGCTCCAACCGAAGTTGGGCTGCCCAATGCACGCAACGACGCTTCAAAACCTTTGGTGACGCCTCTGCCGCCGCAGCCGGTTCCAACGAGCTCGGCGGAACCCATAGGCCCTGCTGTCCCCGAAGGCCCGAATGTGCCCGTCGGCCCCAACATACCCTTAGACCCCAATATACCCGTCGGCCCCGCCGTCGATCTCGCACCCAAGCAGGTTCCTCCCGTCGGTCTGCCGCTGGCGGACGACAAGCTCGTGCCGGTCAAAGGCAATCTGGCAAATCTGCCCTACGACATTATCGACCAGCAGGAAAAGATGGAGATTGTCAAAGGGCGGAGTAAGCTGCTGCGTTCGAAAATCGAGTTCACGCGGACGGCGGTCATCGATCCTACGATCTGCGACTTGGTGCAATACACTACTACAGAGATCGGCTTCATTGGCAAGTCTGAGGGAACTACGCAAGTGACGCTTTGGTTCCGCGAAAGTGGCGACCCCAACGCCGACAACCGACCCCGTACGTTTGTGGTCCACGTCGTTCCCGATTACGACATGAAGGAGCCCCGCTTGAAGCAGCTCGAGCAAGAGATTGCCAAATTGTTTCCCAATAGCAAAATTCGCCTGCGGACCTTTGGCCAGCGGATCATCGTCCTGGGCCAAGCTCGGGACGTTGCGGAAGCGGCTGAGATTCTCGACATCATTCGCGGTGAACAGATCGATGCCAACGGTAAGTGGGTGTCTGGGCCGGGCCAGAATGGCCAAGGCGACCCCAGCAACGACAACCGTAACGGCTATTACGGCGCACACGGCGGATATGGTGGTGGCGGTTACGGTGGCGGCGGCGGTGGCGGTGGTGGCTACGTCACCCGAGGCGGACGCCCGGTACGGTATAACGCGGCAAATTATGAAGATGCCGCCGACAGTATCATCAACATGCTGAAAGTGCCCGGCGATCACCAGATCGCTCTAAGGGTCAAAATTGCCGAATTGAATCGCACGGCCGCGCGAAGTTTTGGCGTCGATTTCAGCACATCGATCCAGTTCCGAAACGGAAACCTACTCTTGCAGTCGCTCCTGAATGCCGGCAATAGTCACTCCGTAATTGGCAGTTTCGACAACGATAAATTGAAGTTCGGCATTTCCTACCTGGAGGAGCATGGTGTCGTTCGCTTAATCAGCGAACCGACCTTGGTCACATTGAGCGGCAAGCCGGCCAACTTCATCGCCGGTGGCGAGTTCCCGGTCCCCACGGTGGTTGGCGTCGGCGGGGCATCGGCCGTCACAACCGACTTCCGTGCTTATGGTGCAATTATCAGTTTCACGCCCTATTTGCTCGACAAAGACCTGATTCGTCTCGACGTTTCGCCGGAGTTCAGTCAGGTCGCCGCCGGCAACGGTGGCACGCCTGGACTGACGGAACGCGCCGTGCATACGACCGTTGAATTGCGGGCCGGCCAGACTCTGGCCATCGCCGGGTTGCTCGACGAATCGATGAAGAGCGACACTTCGTCCGATTGGCCCTGGATTGGCAAATTGTTGGGGCCTCGCCACGTCTCACGAAACGAAACGGAATTGATCATTCTCGTTACGCCGGAAATCGTCCATCCGATGGAGCCGGAGGAAGTTCCTCCCATGCCGGGATTCGACGTGACAGAACCGGACAACATTGAATTCTTCGTCAAGGGGAATATCGAAGGCATACCAACCATGGACTATCGCAGCACGGTCTGGCCGAGGCTCGAACAACGCTATCGAGCCGGCGGATCGCCGATGATTTCTGGCCCTTTTGGACATAGCAATGCCTGGTCGGGCGACCCATCCAACTGCCAAAAATGAGAAAACGTTCCGCGTACGAAACAGGGGTGCCAATCATGAAAACGCATTACTTCCTAGGTTTTCTGTCGCTAGCAACGGGCTGCTGTTTGCTGGCGGCAAGCTGTGCCCGACCCAGTCCCCCGTTCGACCGTCCGTTTCCCTTGGGACAAGTCACCGACGCCCACTGGGATACGCAAATGACCAATGCCCAAGCGTCGTCCTTTGTCTTTTACGACCACGAATTCATTGGCGATTCGACGAAGCTCAACGTCGCCGGGCAGAAGCACTTGGTTCAGGTTGCGATTCGGCTCAAGCACGTTCCTTTTCCAGTCGTCATTGAAGAGACACCCAACCACAAAAACCCCAGGCTCGATGCCGCGCGTCGGCAACTCATCCTCGATCGGCTCGGTGAACTGGGACTCCACGAGCTCGAATGTCGCGTGATCATCGCGCCGGCCATCGCGGAAGGTCTTCTCGGGCCGGAGGCCGAACAGGTTTATCACGGCAGCGGACGGACCATCGACGACTACGGCGATTCAGGCCGCGGCGGCTTCGGTGGAGCAAACGGCCTTCGACGCTAAAACCGTAGTCATCGCGCTTTTCGAATGGAAATTACGCCTTTTCCGCTTACAAATACCGTACGGACATCTCGCCGAGTGAGATGAAAACTCTCGGAAGGCAGTAGCATCATGAATCTGGCTGACATTATCGCTCGTGGCCCTTGGAGTTTCCGGCAATATTCGCCGCTTGGAGATCGACTCACGAGGGCCTCCTGCAAGTTTATGGCCGTTGCGCTGATCGCGATGACCGGATGCAGCACGATGAAGCCGTCGTGGCTTCCTGGGGCGACTTCGTCCCCGCCGGACGCTTTGGGGCAGAAAACCGTTAAGGTGCCGAGTGCCACAGCAACATCGCAGGCACCGATGTCGCAGGCACCCGTGTCGCAGGCACCCATGACGCAGGCGGGCGAGCGGCACGATATTCCAAAGCCGGAGGTGCCGGAGAACCTGAGCAAGGACGAAAAGAAGGCACTGGCCGAATACTATACCGATCTCGCCAAGGGAATTGATCTGGAGCAAGGACGAAAGTATCCGCAGGCACGCGTTCTATTCGAGCAACTTGTCGGCAAATACCCGAATCGCTACGAGGCATATCAACGTCTTGCCCATATTTGCGATCGCCAAAAACGTTACACGGAAGCCCAAGAGCTCTATAGCCAGGCGATCCAGCTTCAGGGTAAGGAACCAGACACCGATTTGTTCAACGATCTTGGATATAGCTTTTTCTTGCAGGGTAAACTGGACAAGGCCGAGTCCGCGATGCTCAAGGCGGTGGCCTTGCGTCCCAAAGAGCCAAAATATCACAACAATTTGGGGCTCGTCTACGGACACCAGAAGCGATTCGACCAAGCCTGGGAAGAGTTTCGTCGCGCCGGCGGAGAGGCCGACGCTTTTTACAATTTGGCCTTCGTAAAAGCATCTCTAAACGATTTTGAAGGCGCAAAAGCTTCCTTCCGCCGTGCTCTGGCGATCGACCCGGCCCACGAACGCGCACGCCGCGCACTCCGCGCGTTTGAAGTTGCTGAAAGCGATCCGGACAGTCTCACGCAAATCGACACCGACTCCGACGGAACGAGTTGGGTGCCGTATGTCGAGCCTGGCCAAGCCGCTGCTAACGCCGTTGCCGCAGCCTCCAAAGAAGCCAGCGACAAGCCCACCCCCTTTGTGGTGCCAAGTCGAAACCTTCACGGTGGATTGAAAAGCACTGCCCCCGGAAGCTGATTACCGAACCCCCTCTGTTAGCTATATCCTGTAGGAACGGAAATTGACACCCGAGTCCTACCCCCCGCCAGCAACAAAGTAGTTGACAAAACTAGAAAGGACGAGTAAGCTACAGGTTGTTCAATCCAAATTGGCGGAGTTTTCGACATGATCAGTTCCATCAGATCGTTTGCGGCTGGGACGACGGATATTGCACCTGAAATGCGAGCGGGTCTTGGGCAGATGGCCCGTGCAGTTGAGTACGCTCGCGAATTGGAATGTGATGTCTGGGACTTTGCCGTGGAAATTGATCGGCTGTTTGCATTGGGACTAACGACGAGCGATCTTCGTTGGCTCATCAAGCGCGGCTTCGTCCGCCATGCACGAGAATCGACTGCGAAGCAGGACTCCGTGCGACGATTCGACTCACCGGATATGAACTTGGCCTTCGCCTCGAATACCTGCTTTGTGATTACGAATGAAGGGGTGGAAGCGATTCAGGGCAACGTGAATGTGAAGTCTCATCGCTTGGGACAGGACGACTACCACAACCGTGAATTGGAAGTCCGTGCCGGCAAGCGTATTTCAGCGGCTTCTGATTTCGACGAAGAGAGTGCCCCCATTCTTGCGGATCGGGCAGACTTCGGAACTCCCGATCGTGCAACAAACGTTCCGAACTGGGATCACGACGCCCGGACTCTTCAAGTGGGTGAATATACGATCAAACGGTTTCGGGTACCTTCGCCAAACCAGGAGTCGGTACTCAATGCCTTTCAGGAGGAAGGGTGGCCGCATTCAATTGATGATCCATTGTCGCCCGTTCCAGATCAACAACCCAAGCGTCGTTTGCGCGACACGATCAAATGTCTGAATCTCAATCAGGCGGTACGGCGCATTCGATTCCGTGGAGACGGAACGGGGCAGCGAGTTCTTTGGGAGTTGCTAGATGAGCCGGCACGTACGGTGAGCACCAAAGTTCGTCATCCGTCACAATCGTCTCCAGTCCGTCGTGCCGCGTAATCGCGGTAGGCTCGATCACAATCGAGCCGCTGATACTGGTTCAAGTCAAAACAATGCAGGCTCTTGAGTCTGCATTTTCGTTTCTTGAGTAGCCTTTTCAGATCGCCACTCCATGGCTGCCTTTGTGATCCGAGGCAAGAAAAGAACAAGGGGACGGCGAATGATTCGCCGTCCCCGATTGAATAGTTGACGTCTCAACGTCTCAATTAAATTCAGGCAGCTAAAACGGAAGCTGCCACGCGAGCACGACGGCGTCGCCAAACGTATATTCCGACACAGAGCAAGCCCGCAGCAAACAGCCGAGCGGTGGAAGGTTCTGGCACCACTGCGAACACGCCGCTTCCGACGTCGAGCACCGACCAAGCAGTGTCCGTGCTGAGGTCTACGCCCCACGTACCGCGCAACTGATCGAGGCTATGGTCATAGTAATGACCGCCAAGTCCATCGCTGGTCTCAAGGAACGACTGGAACGAACCCAAAAAGGGCTTATCCGAGGCAACTCGGCCGTCCCCCGCTCCCGTTCCATTCCAGGAAAAGGCACCGACCTTCGGGGTATAGCGGTTTATCGTTGAATAGCGACGCGTTCTTGGGTCGTATACGGTCGTGGCATAGTTCTGCGATACGTTCAGGGTAACGGCATTTAGCCACTGATTGGAGCCGCCGTTGGGGCCTGCTGGATTTTTACCGAGGGCACCCAAAAACAGACCCTGTTTAACATTTATGTCGTTGATCGCGTCGCCGGGGGTTTCTACTTCGTTGGAGAAGTCCATCTGCATAACGTAGTCGTAACCTTGCAACTGCCCGTCCACTTTGACAACATCGCTGGCAAGGAACGCGGTGTTGCCGATAAACTCATTCTGGCCCAGCCCACTCTTCATTTCACCCTGCGAACGCGTGCGCCACGTCATAGAGATTCCCGCACCCACGTACTGCGGAACAAACGTTCCAGCGATAATGGAACCATTGGCACCAGGATTAAACGCACCATTCGTGAGGTTGAGTTTTGGACCAATTGGATAGGAGTCTGTGGTGGCCGACGTCCCGCTGTTCAAAACCACCGACGAAGCTACTGGAAAAACGAGATTTGAAACATTTTTGCCGGTCCCGGCAACTGCCAACGTGCCAATCGAGAAAGGCAAGCCAAGCGGCTGCACACCGGGCGTAGGCTTGGCGGGCACCGTGCCGGCGCCAGCCGGATACGCCTGACCAGCGACCCAGTTGGGATCGGTGGTGCCGCTACCTGGGTAGAGATTGTAAATTGTCCCGTTCGTCGAAGCAAAGCTCGAATAGCCACTTCCGCTAAACAGCGTCGTGCCCCCAGTGCCAGCATACGACCAAACGGGTGCCGAACCCGTCGTCCCCGTCGTTGTTGCGAAGGAAGAGAGGGCCGTCGGATAAAAAGTGACCAAAGAGCCAAAGGCCTGAACTCCGCCGGACGGATCAACTCCGATACCGGCCGTCGCCGAAGAAAATGTCGTATTGGGTGCCCAAGGGGCGGAAGCACCTAACGACACCGATTCGCAAAACAAAGCTGATAAAACGCCAATCGCAAAGATTGCAACTCCACGTGACTGAACTCCCACCCGAAACTTTAGCATCACCAACTCCTCCTCATAAGTCCCACAGAACCGAAAGCATCTTTGCTTTGACGTCGATTCGTGCAGTCCAGGTTGTCTCGATTTGCTACTTGGAGCTTGCATGGCCCAAGCCGTAAAT
>JANXOJ010000550.1 GCA_025353625.1 Planctomycetota bacterium
ACAACTTCTTGCCGTCTTGCTCAACCGCGACCCAAACCCAATTGCCCCGGGTTTCTTCCACGGGCAATTCAGTACCCTGAGCAACCGTCACTTGTACTTGCTCGGCCTTGAGGAGCGTTTCAGTAATCAGAACCAGCTTATCGCCACTGGTAATCGGCGGTTCCGCCGATGACATCGCGCTGGCACCAAGAATCGACAGGAGCGAGATCGTTAGTGTTGGCAATCGGAATGACATACGAGCCTCCTGGCAATGGTCTTCAACGACGAGTCGCCGTTGCGTTGCAATGCCCTCTCATCCAACCATTTGTAGCGATCTAGGGTGGTCAGATCGCGTCTATCCTGACATCAGTACACTTCCGAAAAGACGAGGGGAAAGTCTTCTCCGAAATTACGCAGCGACCTCATTTTAGCAAAACGCAAGAGGGAGTACCAGTGTAAGCGGTCACCTGCACCATAAGGTATTTGGCCGCGCGCTGAAAGCCGACGGCTCGCTGTTTTTGAGTGTAGTCTTGGGTGGGACCGGTGGGGCAGGTTCAAGTCACACTTCCGAGAGGAGCGTCATGGTGAGTCGGCAGGATGTTGAAAAGCGGTGGGCGTAGGAGGTATGGTTCGAGCGGTTTCGGGCGGGTGGCCTTTCGGTAGCCCGATTCTGCGAACGAGAACGCGTGTCGGTGCAGACGTTCTACTGTTGGGCGAAACGTGTCGGATCGAACTCGGCAAAGCGGTCCACGTTGGCGGACGGTAATCCGCCAGTCCTGGGCCATCGCACTTGGATTTAGGTAGACCGCACACCCCTACTTGCTCTCGGGGGGGGCCGCTCCATCGTCAAAGTCTCGCCAGACCATCGGCCGGCGTGAGAAGGGCTCAATCCGCAACACGGTTTCGCCATTTTGGAAGATGCGTACCGTGCCGTTGCTTTGGCTGACGCTGATTGCGACGGCGTTCGTCGCGCGACTGATCGCGGCCGCCGCCCAATGCCGGGCACCAAGTCCTTTCGATAACGTGACGTCGGCGGCCGAGCAGTCGAGGTAGCGGCAGGTCGCCTCGACGGTTGAATCGGGTGAAACGATGATGGCACCGTCCATTTGCGCGATTTCCTTGATCCCTTCGCGGACGCGGGGATCGTTCAAGTTCCGCTCCCTGCGGCTATATCCCTTCACGGGATCGAACCCGACGGGCCGGCTACATGCCAGCACCTTACGCGAATCGCCCACGACGAAGAGCGTTCCGACCGGCTTGCCTTCGCGGCCCTCGCGACCGATTTCCACGGCAAGGTCAACCACGATCTTCAGCGTATCGAGCGGCACCCGCGTTTCCAATTGCCGTAGGTCGCGCCCGGTGAGCCGGTTGAGATGCTCATCCAGATTGATGACGCTCAGCGAGTCGATCGACTCCGAATCGAAACTGCTATAGAGCGCAGCCACCGATGAGCCGGGGGCCAGGAGGTCGTCCGCCAGGGCTTCCAGTACCGCCTGAGTCAGCTTTTCGTTGGCGGCGTTGTCGGGCATTTCAAGGCGGATCGGTTCCAAGCCAGCCTCTTTGGCACCCGCCAGTTGGTCGGCCGTGTCGGCGGCGACGAGAATCTTCAGCGCGGGGGCCATGTTCCGCAACCGCTGCCAATCGGTCGGGCCATCGAGCAGCAGGAGGATCGCGTCAACCCCGGAAGTCTCGGTCAGGCTGACGGCCATCGTCATGAGCGTTTTGAACTGATCGGTCAGTCGTACGATCTGCATGGCACCCAAACCCTGCTGCTTTTCAAATTCGCTTGTAACGGTCCCCACGACGCCGGCGATTAGCCCGCGGTGAAGGTGTTGGGGGCCGCCCGCGTGCAGGACATGCCAGCGATTCGCGGTCCCCGCTTGGCCGGGGTCCACATCGTCTTTTCTCACGTCTCGTTGCGGTACGCTCGCGGCTCGTTCGACAAACCGCGCCTCCGCGCTAGCTAAGCGGCCCATGCTTGTAATGTCCACATTATGGTACGGGTTCCAAGAAGGGTTGGCAACGCCAAAGCATGCCTGCCCGAGGGGAAATTTCGCGGTACTAACAAGAAGGATCGACCGCAAATCACAAGAAGTGATTTGAAATCGGCGATTTCCGCGTTCGGATGGAGCGATTCAACGGAGGTTGAACCAATCTATTAGTTCCACCATAAGAGTCGCCGGGCCAAAGAGGTGGAATCGGACGCTTTCACGTTGCCGTTCTTCACATACTCGCGCCAACGGTTCACATCGGCCACATCGGTGCCGATATCCTTGCCGGTCGTTTCTTTTAGGGCAACCATCGCACGATTCTGCATGGCCGGATCGGAATCGTCGAGCGCGCTGCCCAAGGCTTTGACCGCAGCCGGATCGTGGCAATGGCCCAACGAGCGGGCGGCTGCCATGCGGACGTCCTTATCGGTGTCGCTCGTCAAGACGCCTTCGAGAAGCTTGGCCGCCTCGGCATTACCGCGCTTGCCCCACAGATCGCAGACGGCTACCCGCACGTCGGCATCGGGATCGGTGATCCCAACGCGCAACACCGCATCCGCCGTGGGACCACCATAGGCGGCTAGCGTATGGAGGATTTCACCGCGAAGTATGGAGTCTTCCTCTTTGCGTATCTGATTGGCCATATCCCGGCAGATCGACTCGCGTTGGCCGGGATCGGTTGTCGCGGGGGCCTTGTCCGCTAGTTCGCGGAGAGCTTTGATCCGTTCGCTCGGCGACGCGACACCCGGCACGGAGCTTACCGGAGTTTTAGGGCTAAAAGCCGAAAACTTGCGGTCGCAACCCGCCAAGGTGGCGACGCTGATGCCCAAGATAAGCCAGTTTGCGATGCCCAAGCGGCTCCAGACCATAACAAGCCTTCCCTTGAACGCAGTCAGACGAGGAAAACAACCGAGAATCCGGCCTTCGAGCGCACGGCCCAGACCGTTCTCCACCAAATAATGGCGGGACTATATCATCGCGAGCTTCTTCCGCCAAGATGAATTCGTGGCGATTGAAACGGATTGCTGGCGGATCGGCAATTTGGATTGGATAGTAACCATTTCAACGATCCACTCGTGGTGTAAATGCCGAAACATACAAACGCCTTATTTCTTAGGTTGTGCACAACAATAAATTGATCCAAATTGACGGCGGTGCGGCCGTTGCTTTCAGGCAAGCGTTGCTAGCAATCCAAAAGGCGCGGTAAATTTCCCTCCACCACACAATTTCGATGTTTTGGTTCCTTTGGACAGATACAACCCACCCATAATATGTGACCTATTGGCAGCTTCCCAGCAACCTTCCACAAACCTTCCACAGAGTCTCCACAAAGCTTCCTCAGATCATCCACAAACTCTCCGTAGACAGATTTGTAGACTTAGGACACAATCCTAGCATCGGCATGATTAAGGCACATTAGGTGCGATTTATGGGTGGGGAGACTAGCCGCGATTGGCGGCTGAAATAACAGACATTTAGCCGGTAACAATTTACGGTAGCAATCGGGATATTGTGAACCGTTGAGTAAATGGAATTTACGGCTTGGGCCATGCAAGCTCCAAGTAGCAAATCGAGACAACCTGGACTGCACGAATCGACGTCAAAGCAAAGATGCTTTCGGTTCTGTGGGACATATGAGGAGGAGTTGGTGATGCTAAAATTTCGGGTGGGAGTTCGGTCACGTGGAATTGCAATCTTAGCGATTGGCGTTTTTTCAGCTTTATTTTGCGAATCGGTGTCGTTCGGTGCTTCCGCACCTTGGGCACCCAATACGACATTTTCTTCGGCGACGGCCGGTATCGGAGTTGATCCGTCCGGCGGAGTTCAGGCCTTTGGCTC